>JAIFKL010000229.1 GCA_020049595.1 Desulfobacteraceae bacterium | reverse complement strand
CCGTCGCCGATGAGAAAGGCCGATGCCCTGCTGTGGTCTGCAATGACTTTCATTGCCACATCGGATTCCGGCGATGCGCCGAGTTTCTTTTCCGAAAGAATTTCGCATTGTTTTATCACAGGCAGCATCAGGTCTGTGTCATAATTGGTCGGCACGTTCTGAAGCACGGAAACGATGCGTTCAAGCCCCATTCCCGTGTCAATGCTGGGTTTGGGCAGGGGCGTCATTTTGCCGGATTCGTCCCGGTTGAACTGCATGAAAACCAGATTCCAGATTTCAAGGTATCGGTCGCATTCGCATCCGATTTTGCATTCGGGCTTTCCGCAGCCGAAAGCGGGTCCCCGGTCAATCATAATTTCCGAGCAGGGACCGCAGGGACCCGTATCGCCCATTGCCCAGAAATTGTCTTTTTCGCCGAAACGCACAATCCGGCTTTCCGGAATGCCCGTGTTTTTGCGCCAGAGGTCATGCGCCTCATCATCATCAAGATACACGGAAACCCACAATTTGTCTGCCGGAAGTCCGTAGCGTTGCGTAATCAGTTCCCATGCAAAATCAATGGCTTTTTCCTTGAAATAATCGCCGAAGGAAAAATTTCCCAGCATTTCAAAAAAGGTATGGTGTCTGGCAGTATATCCGACATTTTCAAGGTCATTGTGTTTTCCGCCGGCGCGCACACATTTTTGGGAAGTTGCGGCTCTCACATAATCTCTTTTTTCTTCTCCGAGAAAAGTGCGTTTGAACTGTACCATCCCCGCGTTGGTAAATAACAGGGTGGGATCATCTTGGGGTACCAGAGATGAACTTCTCACAATCTGATGATGATATTTATTAAAAAATTCAAGAAATTGTCTGCGTACATCGCTGCCTCTCATTTGTCTCTCCATTTTTGCCACGAATAGACACAAATTTAACCACGAAAAGCACGAAATATACGAAGCACACGAAATCTTTGATCTCGTTCCCACGCGCCGCGTCCGCATAATGGGAAATTTTCGTGTCTTTCGTTTTTTTCGTGTCTTTCGTGGTTAAATCCGTGTCCATTCATGGCTAAAAAAACACCGCATTATCTATCTGTCATTATGTTTCATCGGTTGACGGAAATTCTGTTTCTACCAATTCCTCTGCTGAAGATTCTTTTTTTTTGGAAGCCCCCATCCCTTCTCTGACTTTGACCAATGCGGATTCATAAACCTGCGGATTCTCTTGGAAGAATTTCTTTACATTTTCACGCCCCTGCCCGATGCGCTCTCCGTTGTAGGAATACCATGAACCGCTTTTGTCAATGACGCCCACCTCCACGCCGATGTCAAGAAGGTCGCCGGTCTGCGAGATGCCTTCTCCGTACATGATGTCAAACTCAGCCTCTTTGAACGGCGGCGCCATTTTGTTTTTTACCACCCGAACCCTTGTCCGGGTACCCACCATCTCCTGCCCTTCTTTGATTGCGCCTTTGGGGCGGATTTCAAGTCTCAGAGAAGAATAAAATTTCAGCGCGTTTCCGCCGGTGGTGGTTTCAGGATTTCCGAAAACCATTCCGATTTTCATACGAATCTGATTGATAAAAATCACGGCTGTCATGGTCTTGCTGATGGTGCCGGTCAGCTTCCGTAATGCCTGAGACATAAGCCGCGCCTGAAGTCCCATGTGGGAATCTCCCATTTCGCCTTCGATTTCGGCGCGGGGCACCAGCGCGGCAACCGAGTCAATCACTATGATGTCTATCGCACCGCTTCTGACCAACATTTCCGTGATTTCAAGCGCCTGTTCGCCGGTGTCGGGCTGGGAAACCAGCAGTTCGTCACAGTTGACGCCTAATTTTTTTGAGTACGCGGTGTCCAGCGCGTGTTCCGCGTCAATAAACGCGGCGATGCCGCCCAGCTTCTGTGCCTGCGCAACGGCATGTAACGCGAGGGTTGTTTTGCCGGATGCTTCGGGTCCGAAAATTTCTGTCACTCTGCCTCTGGGAATTCCGCCGATTCCCAGTGCTTTATCCAACGCGATGGAGCCGGTCGGTATAATCGGGACATCAACAACGGGGCGGCTTCCCAGCTTCATGATAGCGCCTTTGCCGAATTGCCGTTCAATCTGGGTCATCGTGCCTGATAATGCTTTTTCTTTTTCTGCTGAAACGCTCATTAAATCCTCCTAATTGGCTGAATCGCAGGGACACGCCGGCGGCGTGTCCCTACGCAAATTTCAATGGGATCGTGTACTATGAAACCAACAATGCAGACCCTGCCAGATACGCCAGCCGTCTTTCCACATCATGCGAAAGAGCATCCCGAATATCTTTCGGGTCGCTTATCGGCTGATTGTCTTTACGCGCGCTTAATGCGCCGCTTCTGATTAATCCGCCTAAATGTTCCAGCATTGCCGCCCGGTCACGGGTTCCGTCAAGGATGCTGATCAGATGCTGAGTCAGCGGATCAACCGAAATCTGCTCGTGGCGCATGTTCACAACAGATTTTTCTCCCTGCCGGTTCTGATAAGCCGCAATATCACTGACCTTGGGCTTTTCGCTCACGCTTGTCACAAAATCCGCCTGCCATGTCCGAAATTCCACAATGCTAACGGTATAAGCCTGAAGCATATCCCCGGCAAGCACGGCTTTTTCTCTCTGAACCGGAATGTTTTTCAGCGCGGTATCCGCATCCATCTTCTGCAATGTCTTATTCAAAAGCGTATCCAAATCAAGGGCAAGGGGCCAGTGTTCCCGGAGCGTGAGCAACGCGGCTTTTGCCAAAGGACGGTTGGTGTGGATGGACTGACCTCTCGCGTTGCGGAAAGCGCAGGTGACGCCGGGATTCAGATCAACCGGGGTTTTTTCAGGATTCGCCGCGCCGGAAAGCAGGAAATCGCCCACCGCCGCAGGCCCGATATTCCGTCTGAGCGGAGCCGTATTCCGGCACAGAAGCGTCTGCCGAAACCGCCTGTTGCGGATAAAATCCATGTACTGCTCGATGCCGATGATGTTCCGGTTAAGCTGATTCAGGGTGTCTTTGACTTCCTGGGAAAAGTTGGTCGTCAGCATGGTGCCGAAATCGCTTTCTCCGAGATATTGCAGACCGTGAGAACCCGCACGCTCGGCAAACTGATAAAAATACACCGGATCATTGACTTCTTCCAGATGATCGTGAAAAAGATACCAGTCTGTAGAGCGGTTGATAATCTCCAATTCGCTTTTCAGCACCAATCCGTAAGGGTTGTTTTCTGTGGGAACATGGCGCGCCAGAAAATCTATCAGGGCTTTTGCCTGATCCACCTGCTGGCGCGGGTCTTTGATCTGCCGGGTATGATAGAGCATCATATCCCGCAGCATCTCTCGCATCCGCCACCCGGGATGGGTGTTGTAGCTGATATAAGCAATTCCCTGCGGTGCGAGATTTGCAGCGCATATCGCAAAAATCTTTTCCTGAACCTCGGTCGGCACCCATGAAAACACGCCGTGAGCGATAATGTAGTCAAACTCTCCCCACGATTTGTCCACATCCAATATGCTGGCGTGTTCGATGCGGATATTGGGCAAATTCAGGGCGCGAATCATTGCTTGCCCCATTTCCACCTGACGCGCGGAAAAGTCTATCCCGACAAACTCGCTTTTGGGGAGCTGATAAGCCATAGGCGTCAGATTTCCGCCGCTGGAGCATCCCAGTTCAAGCACACGGCATTGGGTTACAGGCTTGGGCGACATGCCGAACAGCCGCCCCAGCGCGGCAAGCCGGTCCGGATGGCTCTGCAAAAAAGCATGACTCCCGTAAGGCACTTTGTCGTAACTGGTTTCTTCTTTCAAATTTTCGTTTGGCATTTGAATATGAGGTTAGGGGTGAGGGGTCAGAGGTCAGGGGTGAGCGAAATCCTCTGACCTCTGACCCCTCACCTCTGACCCCTCACCCTTTTAAATTTACATTTATCAGTTTTGTATAGACCGCGCCGCTCGGTTTCAATTCGCTTTTGAACAGAATTATTTTGTCCGCAGTGAATTTTTCCGATTCAAAACTTCCGAATTTGTTCATGGCTTCAAGAAGTTTGGCAGCGTCAATGCTTTCCTTTATCCGTGCAAGCGTCAGATGACCTTTGAAGGGTCTGTCTTCTTTCGGGAAACCGAGACATTGCAGGTTTTCGTCAAGATTTTTCTGCATTTGAATCAGCGGATGCGTGTCCCCTGAAAGGCCTACCCATATCACGCGAGGCTTTTTGATTCCCGGAAAAACACCGATGCCCTTTGCCGACAGCGAAATCGGGCGATGCGCTTTTGCGGTCTCCGACATGGCTTCCCCAACTTTTTCCGCGTCTGACGCCGCGATATTGCCCAAAAATTTAAGCGTCAGATGAATGCCTTTGGTCTGCACCCAGCTTGCCTTAAATCCGCAAGATTTGATCCCTTTCTGCACCTTCTCGATGTGAGAAAGGACAGCTTCGGGAAGCTCGATAGCGATGAATGTTCTGATGGTTTCGGACATATTCACACACAAGACATTTCTCTTGTTCCCACGCGGAGGGGGAATGCAGACCGGCAATGCCGTCAAGTTAAGGGCGGATGCGCCGGACAGGCTAAAAACAGATGTTCCCTCTCCCCTCCGGGTAGAGGGCAGGGTGAGGGGGAAAGCACGGACAGCCGCCGCGCCCCTCACCCCCGGCCCTCTCCCCAAAGGGGAGAGGGGGAGTTTCTTAACTTGGCAGGGTAAACTGCGGTTCGCCCAGCAGAAAGCTGCCTTCGCTGATCCATTTCTTCAATGTGTCGGCAATTTCACGGGCTTTTACCATACTCGAAAGCGGCACGGTCGGCACGTTTTCTCCCTTGAATTTTATAAATCCGCTTTTCAACTCAGCATAACTGACCTGCCCGTAAGTTTTGGAAATGCCGTTTCCGTAGTCGCTCCCGTAATCCACAATCTGAGTGAAAATATCCTCATCTGATATGGCGGTGTATTGCGCCATTTCTTCATTCAATATGGGAATCGGCACACCCAGCCCCACTGCCAGCGAACATCCGTAGCCCTGAATGCTCACGCCCACGAGCCAGTCAGGACTCATCTGCTTCAAATCGCCCATGACAAACAAAGTCCCGGCAGGCGTCAGCGGAATGCCTTTTTCAGTGCGATTTGCCGAAGGCTTGTGCTGGGTCCCGTGCCATGTCACATATCCCACACCCCCGCCCAGAAATATCCGGGTTCCCAGACCGATGGTTTTATAATAAGGATCATTAAATAAAGGACTTAACTGCCCTGCGGAACAGTAATTTGCATTGCTTGCCCGGGGCTTTAATGTTCCCATATAAGTGTAAACTGTTTTATTTGTAAGATTTACAGCGCAATTATAATTCTGATACCCGTTTCTCGGATTGCAAAGCAGCGCATTGGGAAGCGTATCCAATGAAATCTTTTTTTCAACCAATCGGCTCGGATAACAGCTTGTACCGTAAGCGGTTGCTTTTAAATAAATTTTCTTTCCGGCAGTTAATTCCTGAATCACATGGCCGCCGCCGTAGTTAAATTCGCCCGGATAAACTTTATTTAAAGGATCATCTTCGCAAGGCTCTGTCGCGCCGATATAGCAGTCCACCGCCGCAACGCCGCCGTAAGCCGGCACATTGTTGAGCCACACTTTGGCAGCTTTGATGCCGGGTACGGAATGCCCGAAATTGATGAACGCTCCGGAAGAACACATGGGGGCAAAAGTGCCGGTGGTCACAACATCAATATTTTCGGCAGCTTCAACAGCACCCTGCTCTTTCACAATACCGATCATTTCCTCTGCTGTGACCACAACTGATTTGCCGGCTTTGATTTTTTCATTGATCTCCTGATAGGTCTTGTTGACTTTATGTTCCTTCATTTATGTGTCCTCCCGTCTTGAATTGAGAATTGAGAAGTGAGAAGTGAACACATTTCTCAATTCTCAATTCTCACTTCTCAATTCTTTCATTTCAGTCTGCTTTTTGCAAGTTCAATTTTATTCGTAATATTGGTTTTTATCCATCTGGCATCCCACCATTCAATCGGATTGACAAAGGTATTGTGAAGAATCATCCCGAAATGCAGATGATCCCCGGCTGCGAGTCCCGTGACGCCGGTTCTGCCGATAATCTCGCCTTTGGATACCATCTGCCCCTTTTGCACATCAATGCTGGTTAAGTGCGAATAAGCACTGAACAATCCCATTCCGTGATCTATGACCACGGTTTCGCCGTAAATGCCGATAAATCCGGTAAAGACCACTTTTCCCTTGTTGCCTGCCGGTACCGGCGAATGGGCAACCGAGGCAAGATCAACCCCCTTATGATCCTGAGTGTCAATAATACGGCTGCCGTATTTGTATTCCCGGCGATCTGCAAAGCCTGCCTGCTTTGCCGATCCGGGAAGTCCGGAGAATATTCCTTCCCAATGCAGCACGGGATCGCCGTTTTTTACGATTTCCATGAATTTGTTTTCATTTTCTTCCCGGATCTTTCGGTTTATTGTAAGAAATTTTTCAACCTGATAGGGAAGGGGTTCGCCCTGTTTTTCCGCAGACGGAACCACGACAACATCAAATTCCGGCATCTTCCAGTCAAGGAACCGGTCCGAAATATTGAGCGTGTCTTTTTTGAAAGTTCTTTTTCTGATGTAATAGCGAATACCGGCTTTTGTGCTGTTCCCGGCAGGGTCTGAAGCTTTGATAAAAATATCGGTTTCGGGTCCCTGCCTGTAATCCAAAGCGATAAAAGCCATCATCACATCGCTTTCTTTCGGCGCGGATGGCTTTTGCGGAATGATATTTCCGGCCGGATATCCCGGAAAAAAGTTTTTCCCGACAAAAACACCGTTTTCGGGACAGGGTTCAAATATCCTGTAAACGACAAAGGACGCGCCGCCCTGGGTGATGTTGTGAATCTCGCTTAAAACATCTATTCGGGGCGGTCTTATGTCAATCATCACCTCCTGTTCAAATAATGCCTTACTGCCGTTCCACCAGCCCCACCATGAAAGGTCCCTTACCTCCACGCGCAGAACTGCGCTGCCCTCGCTGATTCCCAGTTCCCGGGGCTTGATCGGAAGCTTGAATGATTTTTCGTGTATTTTTCCGCCCTTGAAAAAACCTGCTACCGGAAATTCTTCTTTCAGCAAAACAATTTCCTTGTCGTTTTTCAGGAGCGTGACCCATATCCTTCGCAAGCCGGTCTTTTCATCAGATATGAAAATCGGGAGTTCGTGCGACGCGCCGATTGCCGGAAAGGGAAGATCAACTTTCAGCGTCGGTTTTTCCCCTTCAAATTTTATCCACAGAATCCGTCCGAGCAGAAGGACAAACAAGAGAATACATGCCGCCATTACAAGCTTTGCTTTAAAATTTCCCATTTACTTTCCGATGAGTTATCCTTATATTTATTTTTTACACCTGCTACAGACAATAGCAGTTAAAGAGACGGTAATCAAGGTTGTTTTTTTCGTTTCTTGACTTTTCATTCCATAAACGGTAAACAGAACATTGAAGGTACTAAAATTGAACCGCGAAAACACGGAAGAAACGAAAAGCACGAAAAAAAGAAACTTCGTGCCTTTCTTCTCTTTCGTGCCTTCGTGGTTAAAAATTTTACCACGAAAACACGAAAGAAACGAAAAACACGAATTTTAAGTTTGTAATCCTTTCGTGTTTTGAATTCTCGTTCCCACGCTCCGCGTGGGAACGCTGACCGTCCGCCTGTAAAACGGGTTTAAAACCCGTTTAACTTCTAAGACAGTAATTTATGAAAAACATTGTTGAAATCGAAAATATTGCCGTGGGGCATGGCTGCCCGCTTGTTCTGATTTCAGGTCCCTGCGTCATAGAGGATGATGAAACGACGTTTGAAATTGCGGCATTTCTCAAAAACCTGACGCAGCAGTTGGAAATTCCTTTTATTTTCAAGGCATCCTATGACAAGGCAAACCGGACTTCTGTTCATTCTTACAGGGGACCCGGACTGACAGCCGGGCTTGAAATCCTTAATCGTATCAGGTCAGAATTAGATGTCAAGATTCTTTCAGATGTGCATGAGGTTCATGAAATTGCCGAAGCTGCCAAAGTTCTTGATATTATACAGATTCCGGCTTTTTTGTGCCGTCAGACAGATTTTATTTTAGCTGTTGCAAAAACCGGAAAGCCTGTTAATATAAAAAAAGGTCAGTTTCTTGCTCCCTGGGATATGAAAAATGTTACAGAAAAAGTGCTGTCTGCGGGCAATAACAGGATTCTGCTCACGGAGCGGGGGGCAATGTTCGGTTACAACAATCTCGTGGCGGATTTCCGCAGCATAAAAATCATGCAGGATATCGGCTATCCGGTCATATTTGACGCGACCCACAGCGTTCAACTGCCTGGGGGCGCGGGGACAAGTTCGGCGGGACAGCGGGAATTTGCGCCGATACTCGCGAGGGCGGCGGTCGCCGCCGGCGCGGACGGCATTTTTCTGGAGGTTCACAAAGACCCTGACCGGGCGCTCTGCGACGGGCCCAATTCGTTGCGCTTGGACAGCCTTTATGAACTGTTTTCACAGCTTAAAGAGATCAGAAAGGTGCTGAAGTAGGCGAGCGCCAGCAACGTGTCTTTATCTGAAATTCGATAATAATTTTATGTAAAAATAACTAACTGAATTTTATAATAATTTATGAATATTACAGATTCCCAACTCCAAAAATTGAAGCGCATCAAACTCTTGCTGTTAGACGTTGACGGCGTGATGACGGACGGCAGCATTATTTATGACGGCGGCGGAGACGAAATCAAAGCCTTCAACGCACGGGACGGCGTGGGGACAAGGCTTCTGATGAAAGCCGGAATCAGCATCGGCATTGTAACGGGAAGAAGTTCAAAAGCCCTTCATCATCGCTGTAAAAATCTCGGCATTGATATTATTTTTGACGGGGTGCGGGATAAAGCGGCGGTGCTGCCTGCGGTTCTGGAACAAACCGGCATAAGTCCTGAACAGATCGCTTTTGCCGGAGATGACATCGTGGATATTTCCCTGATGAAACTGGTGGGGCTTTCGGTTGCGGTTTCCGACGCTCATAAAACCGTGCTTGAGAGAGCCGACATTGTGACCGCAGCGCCCGGGGGCAAAGGTGCGGTGAGGGAAATCTGCGAAGCGATATTGAAGGCGCAGGGGCTTTGGGAAAAAGTTACGGAAAATTTTATGTGACAATGGGACGCGGAGCGTCCGGGCTGCATTCCCACGCAGAGCGTGGGAACGAGAAATGTAGAACGGGTTTCAAACCCGTTTTACAGAAGGACGCAGAGCGTGGGAACGAGACATAAACGAGATAATTTTTTTCGTGTTTTTCATAAGTTTCGTGCTTTCGTGGCAAAAAAAGGAAACAACTTGTTAAAAAACACCGCTTTTTTTAACAGAAACTTGAAAG
>JAIFKL010000354.1 GCA_020049595.1 Desulfobacteraceae bacterium | reverse complement strand
TAGAGCGGGTTTTAAACCCGCTTTACTTTTTTTACGCTGTAGAGCGGGTTTTAAACCCGCTTTACTTTTTTATTAGGGTTTGAAACCCGTTTAAATCAAGCCCCTTTCCTTTGCAATCCTTTTATATGTGTCCAGTGTATGCTTCGGCGGAATATATTGTTCGGACGCCTGTTTTTCCACGAGACGGATGGCTTCAAAATCGCAGGCAGCCACACAAAGCCCGCAGCCGATACATCTTTCCGTCTTGACATGCGCGGTCTCATCCACGACAATCGCCTTCATCTGACAGCGTTCTTCGCAGTTGCCGCAGCCGGTACAGTTTTCTTCGTTCACTGCGGCATAAAAATTGCTGCACACCGCTTTGGCAGGCGATTCTAACGCATTGAGATTTTTCAATATCTGACAGCAGCACCCGCAGCACATACAGATGTTCATGGGTTTCTGGGAATTTCCGGGCTGAAGCACCAGACCGGCTTCCGCGCCTTTCTTCAGAATCTCAAGCGCGTCTTCCTGCGAAATGGAACGCCCCAGACCGTTTTCTTCGTAAAAATACGCGCCGCCCGCAAAAACCAGACAGACTTCCAACGGTTTGCCGCATCCTTCTCCGACCATTTCACGTTCTTTTCGGCAAATACAGGGCGCGACCACGATTTTGGACTGCTCCCGGATGATTTTTTCCGCGGCCTCATAGGGCATGATGTTCATGCCTGCGGAAATGCTCTCGGACACAGGAATCACCCGCAACATCTTGGTTTTCTGTTTGAACCAGTTTTTTGCGATATGCGGGATATATTCATTTACTTCATGAACCAGTTCCTTATTCAAATCGTTTACATGATATTCCCATATCCCGACAACAAACTGCGTTGCCATGTAATTTTTTTCCCCGTCTTTGCTAAGGCGGAAAATAAGCCCTTTTTTGGACATATCCTCAAGCGTGCGGGAAATTTCCGATTCATCAGCCTCAAGCCTTCGGGCAATCATGGAAGCGGTTTCAGGTTTCAGGCTGAGTTTCACGGCGATTTCCGCTTCGTGAGGCGTGAAAAGCCGTTTCAGAATGCTGAGTTCCACGCCGGAAGCCGTTGCCGGAAAGCTTCCCGGCAGCCGGTCCAAATGTTCCGCCAGTTTTTTATAAACATCGCTATCCATCTGTTTTCCTTTTTTCGTCTTAAATTTTGACATCTCCATCATTTTTAAGTTGCATTTTATCTGAGATTGCATGTAAAAGTCAAAATAATAAAAAAAATGCAGGGGAAAACGCCGGCAGATTTTTAAATAACATGAAAAATATATAAGTATCTTTAATTAAAATTGATACGCTGAAAAAAGATCGGAAAATCATGACATTTTTCTGACTTTGTTCTTGCATATCAGAAAAGAGCGGAGTAATATTCTACAACATATTTGAAACGCAGATCGGTTTTTTATATTTTCAACGCTTATCATCTGCGATTTAATCCTTTTGAATTTAATATGTTGAAGATCGGGAACTGAAATTTTATAAGATAATGCTTGCGTGATGACCCGGTTTTCAGCTATGGAAGAAATAAAAATGTATTTGCGCTTATAAAAAATACCTTGAAAAATTTTAATCGAGACAGGAGGCAATAGGATGGCAAGAAATTGTATCAGGGCGGTGTTCTTCTTTTTTATAATCTTTATCAGCATCAGCGCATTAGTGACCGGCTGCTCAAAAGAGCCGGCAAAAAGATTTAATGCCAATGAATTACAGACATATCCAACAAGCGCATCCAGAGGAGCATCATCCCCGTCTCCGAGAATAGCCCAATCTCCAGAATCCTTTGTGCTTGATCCGAATCGCCCGCAACCGGGGCAGTTCTGGGAAGTTCTGGTAAACAATTTTATTGTCATCTTGGACGCGTCCGGTTCAAAATATCTGCCCTACAGCGGAAAGGTCAAGCTGCGAGTTGCCAAGGATGTTGTCAGGCGTCTGAATCAGAAGACCCCGGAGCGCCCGCTTGTCGGCGGACTCCGGCGTTACGGATATGAAGCCGGCGCGTGGTCAGTGAGAACCGCGCTGCTTTACGGAATGGAACCTTATTCCAGACCCGAATATGGAAGTTCCATTGATATTGTCCGGTGGGCGGGCGGAAAAAGTCCCCTTGAACTTGCCATTGACAAAGCCAGCGATGATTTTCAGTCCTGTGACGGCTATCTGGCACTGGTGGTTGTCAGCGACGGAAAGGTCTATGACAGCGATCCGATTGAGGCGGCAAAAAGGATTAAAAGACGCTACGGCGACCGAATCTGTATTTATACCTGTCTGGTCGGCAATCTTCCTTACGGCAAGGAACTGATGGAACGCGTTGCCAAAGCCGGAGAATGCGGATATGCCATTACCGCAGATCAGTTGGTTCCCGATAATGTGATGGGAGACTGGGCTTATGATATTTTTCATCGGACCACCCGCGCCAAACCGGCACCCGAACCGGAAGCCCCCCCGAGAGTGCCGAGAGGTCCCAATCCCTGCGAGCTTCTAAACGAAGCCCTGCGTATGAAAGTTCAGTTTGATCTGAACAAATGGTACATCAGACCCGAATATTTCAACGGTCTGAACAGAATTGCGCAACTGATGATCGAATGTCCGGTGGCAAGAGTGGAAATTCAGGGACATACCTGTAATATCTGGACAGAAAAATATAACCTGAAACTGTCCGACATGCGGGCGACGGAAGTGATGAATTACCTTGTGAAACGGGGGGTTGAAGCGAACCGCTTCCTTGTGAGAGGCTTCGGTCTGACAATGCCGACGGCTTCCAACAAGACGGATCAGGGGCGTGAAGCCAACCGCCGAGCCGAATTTGTCCGCATTGATTAGGTTCTGTTGACATTTCCCTCTCCCTTGAGGGAGAGGGTCGGGGTGAGGGTGAAAATCCGGCGCGTTCCCCCTCACCCTGCCCTCTCCCCGGAGGAGAGAGGGAGGAATGTCAACAGAACCTAGCCTTTGAATTCTTGTTCCCACGCTTCGCGCGTGTAGGGGTAAGCCCCTGTGCTTACCCTTCCCTCCGCCTGCCCTGTCCGGCAATTGTCCGGCAAAGGGCAGCCACAGGGGGTTGCCCCTACACCGGACACGGAGCGTGGAAACGGGAAAACAGACTTTTTTTAGTCAACCGCTATGTTAAAGGTTGATATTTTGAATTTTTTATAATATAGGGGGTTTTATCGGTATCGGTCAGAGCGTGTGCAAATCTTTGAGTTAAGGAGCGCAATTCGGGTTTTCAGAATTGTCAGTTCGTTATTTTCAAAGAATTATATGCGAACTGACTGTGCCGGTTGATAAAAAATAGGCGAAGGAAGTAAGGAAGAAAAAGATGGGGTGTTTTATTAACCGAAAAGATGAAAAAATTAGGAGGTAGAGGTATGAAGAAAAGCTTGATGGTCTTTTTTCTTGCAGCTGCCGGCATGATGCTGCTGGCAAGTTGCGCCCATCAGGGGCAAAACACATTCGGGGCGTCGTCCTGTACCCCGCCGGTACTGTCTCCGGATAAAGTAACCGGACCCGTAACGGTGACGTATGCAAAGGTGAAGGACGGCAAGGTTGTTTTCGGCAAAAGCCCGACGGCTTACGGACCTGATACGCTGAATGCAATTCTCACAGCTTACGGACTGGCGATTTCCGCAGATGCCGTAAATGCAGGAAAAGTTCCCGCAAGTTATGCAAAGGTGAAGGACGGCAACATTGTTTTCGGCAAAAACGCAACCGCATACAGTCCGGTTGAGGTGAATCAGATTCTGAATGCTTACAATCTGACCCTGCCGGTGGAAAATGCAGGCGGGCTGGTGGATCCGCCCAATTTTGTGAAAGTGAAAGACGGAAATCTGGTTTTCGGCAAAAACGCAACCGCATACAGCGCAGATGAATTTAACAAGCTGCTGAGTGCTTACTGTCTGCCCGCAGTCGCGGCAGTTACACCGGAACAACCGCAGCCCACACCGGAACAACCCAAACCGGTTGTGGAACCGCCTAAAGAAGTGCCTTGCACGGATTCTGACGGCGACGGCGTTTGCGATGATCAGGATGACTGTCCCGATACGCCTAAAGGCGCTTATGTGAATGCCAGAGGATGCTGGGTCATTGAAAACCTGCTGTTTGATTACAACAAGTGGGATATCAAACCCAAGTATTATCAGGATTTGGATGCGGTTGTAGAGGTTCTGAAGAAGAATCCCTATCTGAACATCGAAATTCAGGGTCATACCTGTACCATCGGCTCCAAGAAATTCAACCAGAAACTTTCCGAAAGACGGGCAAAATCGGTCATGGATTATTTTATGAACAGGGGAATTTCCAAAAATCGCCTTACCTCGGTCGGTTACTGGTTCTCCAGACCTGCGGCACCGAACGACACGGAAGAAAACCGCAAGCTGAACCGGAGAGTTGAACTGCATCCGCTTCGTTAGGGAGAAGTGTAGGGTGGGCATGTCATCTTATTAAAAAATGCCCACCCTACTGAATTCAAATTTAACGGTCAGTCAGAATCATGGCAGGGGCAGGCTGCTGGCGCGCCCCTGCTTTTTCGGGGATACGGTGGTGCGGAGACGAAGTTTGACAATGCGTTTCCGCATCACTATTTTTAACAGCATATTGAGAATCAGGACACGCCGGCGGCTTGCAATTCGTAGAGACGCACGGACCTCTATGAATTGCCGGCGGTTTTGCCCCTACGGAACACGGGTAACGAAGTTCCCTATACAGAACTAATTTCATGAAAGGATAATAAAAATGGCACAAGGTATCTTGGAAATTGACGACAGCAATTTTGAAAATGAAGTGTTACAGTCGGATAAGCTGGTAATGGTGGATTTCTGGGCACCCTGGTGCGGTCCCTGCAAAGCCATCGGGCCTGTGGTGGAAGAACTTGCCGCAAGTTTCGGGGGCAAAGTCAAATTTGTAAAATGCAATGTGGACAGCAATCCGCTTACACCCGGGAAATACGGTATCAATGCCATTCCCACCCTTATTTTTTTCAAAGGAGGACAGATTAAAAATCAGATTGTCGGAATGGCTGCGAAATCCAAACTTGAAGAAGCAATAAAGAGCTTGCTGTAAAAAGCGATGTTTCTTTGTCTGAGGAAAACAGATAATGAAAAGCATTGATTACGATCTTGTCATCATCGGCGGCGGACCCGCAGGACTGACCGCGGGGCTTTATGCTTCAAGGGCAAGGCTGAATGTCATTCTGATTGAAAAACTTGTACCCGGCGGACAGATTCTTGTCACGGACTGGATTGAAAATTATCCCGGATTTCCCAAAGGTATCAGCGGACCTGATCTGGTTCAGAATATGAGCGATCAGGCAAAAGCCTTCGGTCTGGCAATTGAAAGCAATGAAGTGATGTCGCTTGATTATTGCCACCGGCGCGTCGCCGAAAAAATTGGGCATTCCGGGAGAGCAAGAATTTTCCGGAAAAGGCGTATCTATCTGCGCTACCTGCGACGGTCCTTTTTTCAGAGACAAGGTGGTCGTGGCTGTGGGGGGCGGAGATACCGCCGTGCAGGAAAGCATTTTTCTCACCAAATTTGCCAAAAAAGTCTATCTGATTCACCGCCGGGACCAGCTACGGGCAACGGGAATCCTTCGGGAACGTGCATTGGCAAATGAAAAAATACAATTCTTATGGGATTCGGCACTGACCCGCATTGAAGGCAAGACCAGAGTTGAAAAAATTTTTGTTAAAAACATCAGAAGCGGAGAAACCGGAGAACTTGCCGCAGACGGATGTTTTATATGGATAGGCATTCAGCCGAACACCGATTTTCTGGGAAATGAAATTGCACGGGATCCCTTCGGATTCATTACCGTCAATTCCCGGATGGAAACTTCTGTTCCGGGAGTGTTCGCGGCAGGAGATGTGCGGAACACGCCGCTGCGCCAGATTGCAACCGCAGTGGGAGATGCTGCCGTTGCGGCATTTTCGGCAGAACATTATATTGAGAATTGAGAATTGAGAATTGAGAATTGAGGCATTGTCATTTCGAGCGAAGCGAGAAATCTTTAAATTCTCAATTCTCAATTTTTAAGGCTGGCTTAAAACCCTATGAAAATAAAGCATATATTCATTATCTGCCTGATTCCGCTGCTGATGCTGTCCGGCTGTGCATGGTTTGAACCCAAAAAGGAAAAAACCGCCGAAGACTTGGCAAATGAAGGCATGGCTGCGTTTGCAAAAGAAAATTACGCGGCGGCAATCGAATCCTTTGAAAAATTGAAGGACTGGTATCCTTTCAGTAAATTTGCAGCTCTTGCCGAATTGAAGATAGCAGACGCCCATTATGAGCTGGAAGCTTATGAAGAATCGGTCTTTGCTTATGAATCTTTTGAAAAGCTTCATCCTCGGAACGAAGCGGTCCCTTATGTGGTCTATCAGATCGGCATGTGTCATTTCAAGCGGATGGAAACCATAGACAGGGATCAGACCGCGACACAGAAGGCGATTGATGTTTTCAACCGCCTGATCGAGCAGCTTCCCGGAAATGCTTATGCAGCCAGCGCAAAAGAAAATATCCGAAAATGCAAACAGAACCTTGCCGAACACGAATTTTATGTAGGGCTTTTTTATTATAAAAGCAAACACTACAAGGCGGCGATTGAGCGTTTTGAGACCGTGATTTCCGATTATCCCGATGCCGGAAAGACCTATCAGGACGCGCAGCAATATGCCTTGAAGTGTAAGAATTTGGTGAAAGAATAATTGTTTTTTACCACGAAAGCACGAAATTCTTTTACCACGAAAGCACGAAATTCTTTGAAATATGCTTTCATATCTTCGTGATTTTCATTATTTTCGTGTGCTTCGTGGTAAAAAAATTCGTGTGCTTCGTGGTAAAAAAAACATATAGTAAAGCGGGTTTGAAACCCGCTCTACAGGAAAATATTTACAGGAGATAAATTATGTCCAGAATGTGTGAAATCTGCGGAAAAAAGCCGATGGTCGGAAACAATGTCAGCCACGCGCACAATGTCACAAAACGCCGTTTCAACCCGAACCTTCAGCGGGTGCGGGCTTTATACAAAGGAAAGATCAAGAGAATGATTGTCTGTACCGGCTGCATCAAATCGGGTCATGTTGTCAAAGCGCCTTAATTGCCGATCCGTTTAACCTCCAGAATCTGCTTTATTTTTCGGATGGCCGATAGAATTCTGTCCAAATGTTCTGTATCCCGAACAGTTAAGGTGAAAAGACTATCGACCATCTTGTTTTCCCGCGTTCGGGAATTGACGCTGAGAATGTTCGCGCCGTTTTTGCTGATATTGGATGCCAGATCAGCCAACAGCCCCACTCTGTCATGGGAAATCACCCGTATTCTGACCGGATAGGATTCCGCAATACTTTCATTCCATTCCACTTCGATCTGTCTGTCCGGGTTCATTTTCAGCGCATTGACGCAGGTGGTTTTATGCACCGTCACACCGTAGCCACGGGTAATGTAGCCGGTAACAGCGTCTCCCGGCACCGGCTGGCAGCATTTGCCGAATCTGACCAATATGTCGTCAATTCCCCTTACCACCACGCCGGTTCCGGGTTTTTTCCGGGGGCTTTTTCCCACAAGCTTGTCAAGGCTTTCATCATTTCCGGGACTGCATTCTTCTTCTTCGGGCTTGGCTATAAATTTTTTTACGACCTGCCAGGGAGTGACCCTGCCGTAACCCACATTTTCAACGAGATCATCCGCAGTCTTAAAACCGAAACATTCCAGCACCGCTTCCATTTCTTCCGACTTTATCAGTTCCGCGTAATTCAGGCGGTGTTTGCGGAAAGCTTTTTCGCACATCTCGCGTCCCAGCGTAAGACTGCGTTCTTTTTCCTGAGTTTTGATCCACTGCCGTATCTTGGAACGGGCTTTGACGGTTCTGACAAATTTCAGCCAGTCCCTGCTGGGATTGTGGCCTTTTAAAGTTATAATTTCAACAATATCGCCGGTTTCCAGTTCATATTTGAGCGGGACCATCCGGCCGTTGACTTTGGAACTGACGCACTGATGCCCCACTTCCGTATGCACCATGTAAGCGAAATCCACCGGCGTTGCGCCCTTGGGAAGGGCTTTTATTTCTCCGGCAGGCGTGAACACATAAACCTCGTCAGGAAACAGATCAATGCGGACATTTTCCAGAAATTCATTCGGGTCTTTGATATTCTCCTGATTTTCAATGAGATTCTGTATCCATGCAAACTGTTTGCTGATGTTCTCGTCAACGCGTTTTCCTTCTTTATAACTCCAGTGCGCCGCAATTCCGGATTTTGCAACCTTGTCCATTTCCCATGTTCGGATTTGTATCTCGATTCTTTCTCCGTAGGGACCGATCACGGTTGTATGAAGCGACCGGTACATATTCGATTTGGGGCGTCCGATATAATCTTTGAACTTGTGGTCAATGGGTTTCCATAAAGCGTGTACAAATCCCAGTGCTTCATAGCATTGGAATTTTGTATCAACAATGATCCGAAATGCAATAATATCATAGAGGTCTTCAAAGGAAAGTCCCTGTTTTACCATTTTCTGATAAATGCTGTAGAAATGTTTGTATCTGCCTGTAACTTCACACTTAATATCTGCCTTGCTCATTTCTTTGTTGATCTGACCCGTCACGGTTTCAATATAGGCTTCCCGCTCTAATTTGTCCTTGGAGACCAAGGTCTTGATATTCAAATATTCTTTAGGCAGTACATACATAAAGGAGGAGTCTTCAAGCTCCTTTTTTATCCAGTAAATACCGAGACGGGAAGCAATCGGCGCGTAAATATCCAATGTTTCCTGAGCGATTTCTTTCTTTTTGTCTTCTTTTTTGTGATACTGCAAGGTTCGCATGTTGTGAAGCCGGTCTGCCAATTTGATCAGTATCACGCGAATGTCGTCTGCCATGGCAAAAAGCATTTTTCGGATGCTTTCCGCATGACGGGCTTCGGCATTGTCAAAACTGAGTTTGCTGATTTTGGTGACGCCGGACACGATGTGGCAGACCTCGGTCCCGAACATTTCTCTGATTTCCTCTTCGGTGGCATGGGTATCTTCAACCACATCATGCAGAAGACCTGCCGCGACGCTGACCGGATCAAGGTTCATATCAGCAAGAATCCCTGCAACTTCAAGCGGATGCGACAGATACGGTTCGCCGGAGAGCCGGACTTGTCCGTCATGAACTTTTGCCGAATAGATATAGGCGCGTTCCACCAACTCCAAATCCGCTTCGGGATTGATTTCAAGCATTTTTTCCATTATGTCATTAATACGAATCATAAGTCACCGGTAATTTTTTTTTGCCACGAATGCACACGAATTTTATCACGAATGAAACACAAATTAAAATAAGTAACTTATTATAATATTCGTGTCAATCGGTTTTAATTCGTTTTAATTTATTAAAAATAATTCGTGTGTTTTTATTCGTGAAATAATTCGTGTTATTCGTGGCTAAAAAATACGCCCTAATTAATAAGCCTTTGCAAAGATTACCTGTTTATCTGCCGGGCTGCCGCAACAGACACATTTTCCTTTTCCCTCTCCGCCCTCAAACGGAATGCAGCGTATGGTAACGCTCAGGTCTTCCTTTATTTTTGCCTCGCACTGCGCGTTACCGCACCAGTGAGACAATGAAAATCCGCCGTGTATTTCAGGTTTTTCCTGATTCTGCGGGGTGAAATACCTGTAAAATTCTTTATTCTCATTGATAACAATGGTATTTTTTTCCCGGAATGTCAAGGCTCGCTCAAAGAGATTTGCCTGTATCTCGTCTAAGATTTTTGTAATATCCTGAACAAACTGCGCCCGTTTGAAGGAAGTTTTATCTTTATGCGCTTTATCTCTCCTTCCTACAAAAACCGAATCTGCGGCAATGTCTCTGGGACCGATTTCCACCCGCAGAGGAATGCCTTTTTTGATCCAGTCCCATCCTTTTGCGCCGCTGTCCCGGTCGTCAATTTCCACACGGATTTTGCGGTGATGATAGAACTGTCCGCGGAGTTCTTTTGCCAGATTTTCGGTAAAAGCCATAACAGCAGCTTTGTCTTCGGGCTTTTTGATGATGGGAAGAAGAGCGACCTGAGCAGACGCGACCCGGGGCGGCAGAATAACGCCGTCATCATCGCCGTGAGTCATGATAATGCCGCCGATCAGGCGGGTGGATGCGCCCCATGATGTCGTCCATGCGTATTCTTCCGCGCCTTCGGCAGAATGAAATCTGATTTCAGAGGCTTTGGCAAAATTCTGTCCCAGAAAATGAGAAGTTCCTGCCTGAAGGGCTTTTTTGTCCTGCATCATCGCCTCGATGCACAGCGTATCCACCGCGCCGGGAAACCTTTCCGCAGGGGTTTTTCTGCCCCTGATCACCGGCATTGCGAGATATTCCTCGGCAAGCTTTGCATAGACATCAAGCATCATGCGGGTGCGTTCAACGGCTTCTTTTTCTGTGGCATGTGCGGTATGCCCTTCCTGCCATAAAAATTCGCTGGTTCTCAGAAAAATGCGGGTCCGCATTTCCCAGCGAACCACATTCGCCCACTGGTTTATCAGCAAGGGAAGTTCCCGGTAGCTCGTGATCCACTTGGAAAAAGAATCGCCGATAATGGTCTCGGAAGTGGGGCGGACCACCAGCGGCTCGGTCAGTTGCCCCGCGGGAACCAATCCGCCTTCGGCATTTTTTTCAAGCCTGTGATGCGTGACCACCGCGCATTCTTTTGCAAAGCCCTCCACATGCTCGGCTTCTTTTTCGAGAAAACTCAAAGGGATAAAAAGCGGGAAATAGGCATTTTTGACGCCCGTGTCCTTGAACATATCATCAAGTTCCCGCACGATGTTTTCCCAGAGCGCATATCCCCAGGGCTTGATCACCATGCAGCCCCTGACCGGCGAGCGGTCTGCCATATCTGAAAGTTTCACCGCTTCCTGATACCATTCCGAGTAATCCTCGTCTCTGGTCGGTGTGATTGCTGTTTTTTCCTGTTTTGCCATGTTATTTTTTTGTCTCCTTCGTTATTTTTTCAAGAGGAAAAGATGACGCTGAAAATTGACTTTTTCATATAAAACTCTGAGTTCCTCCGCTATTTCTTCAGGAGGAAAACCGTCAATGCCCGCGCCGATAACAGCCAGCAGTTGAAGTCTGTCATCAACATCTTTGATTTACATTGAATATTTGGTTGATAAAGTTGTTAGCAACCTCTTGTATATTTCACTTTCAGTATCAAATGACAATCTTTGTTGAAAAGTTCGGAAATTCTGAGTGTCCTATAGTGGCTCGAGGTCATCTTTGGCGGTTCTCCTGAATCGCACCACATATCGGCAGGCTGCTCTTTGCGAATGGTAAAAGTCTTTTTTTGAATACTTGTAATAACTATACTTTCGCCTCTGAAAAGATAAACTTCGCCTATATTGATCACTTTAAAATCTGCTGCTTGAGTGAACTGATTTGTATCGATCCATGCTTTATCAGGAAAAGGATTGCGTGGGAGTAAAAACCATGAGCCATGACGACCCATCACAGTCATATGAAAATATGGACCGTAGCCCCAATCCTCGTCAAACATATCTGTCATAAACGGTGATGAAGAAATGGGCGTTACCCAAACCGCAGATAGCCCTTTTGCAGGTGTCGCAACGATTTCGATCTGCCCCAATATTTCTGACTGATAAGTAGGAGCTTTTCTGACATCAATCCTTTTCCTCATAGGGTTAAGATGTTGCTGAATGCAAGTGTTGCGTTCTTTTGCATACATGCTTTTGGGGCATATCTTTTCCATGTTGATCTTGTTCTGATTCTCCAACCACTCCAACATATCCATGTTATAAAGCCCGATCCATCCCAACTCGCATTCACACGAACAAACGGCAAATGCCTTGACCGCTAGAATCGTCAAACATAAAAATATAACAATAATATATTGAAATCGTAACATTTATGTCTTCCTCTCCCCTATTTCATTTTAACGGGTAACAATAACGATATAAACAGGTACGCGAAGATCATCTGAGCGACAGACCTGATTTAATCTCTAATTTAAAGAGAAAGTTCTATAAAATTTAATTGTAATTATAACAATGATCCTCTAAAAAATTCAACAAGATTTTATAAACGGTTTTGCAAACCTGATTGACTCCGGATGACGTTCCCACGCGGAACGTGGGAACGAGAAAGTTGTCAAATCTTTCTTCAATTCAGAATGCGCCCAACTGACAGGGTTTTATTTTTACACTCAGAGACTCGCACGCGCCGCTGACCGTCATTTTTCCGATGTCAAGCCGGGCTGCGATTTCCCATGCGCTTTTACAGGGAAGCCTTTCATTAACCCTTGCATTCAGAATAGCATCTTTTAATTCCCGGCTCGCATCCGGATGCGGCTTCACTGCCTTTGTTTCCGGTGTATGGCCGAAAAGCCCCATCTGGCATTTGACAAGTCTCATATTCATCAAATCAGCGGTTTTCCCGACTTCTTTGGGCAGCACGCCCATAGATTTTGCGATCTCAAACGCGACTGCACAGGGGAGTTCATTGTTTTTCGTGCGTTTCAAAATTTCTTCCCGGATCAAAGTATCCGGTTTTGCATCGGGTCCGTGTTTTTCTGCAAATTTTTTGCTCTCGTGAACTGCCATCGTCTTTCTCCTATATTTTCAATTTTCTGAATATTAAAACTAACTGCTCTCGGAAACAAGATTTTTTTTAACAGACAGGAAGTTTTTAAATCTGCCCTACATGATGCTTTACATTTTGCCTTTATTATGTCAGATTTAAGTAAAATTTAAAGTAACGAGTTTAATTTAAAATGACAAACGACAACATCATCATACGGGGCGCAAGACAGCACAATCTCAAAAACATTGATGTCGAGCTGCCCAGAAACAAACTTGTGGTTATCACGGGGCTGTCCGGCTCCGGCAAATCAACGCTGGCATTTGACACGCTTTACGCGGAAGGACAGCGCCGATATGTTGAATCCCTTTCTGCTTATGCGCGCCAGTTCCTGGAGCGCATGGACAAACCCGATGTGGATATGATTGAAGGCTTGTCGCCTGCCATTGCTATCGAGCAGAAGACTGCCAGCCACAATCCCCGCTCCACGGTGGGAACTGTCACCGAGATTTACGACTATCTCCGCCTGCTGTTTGCAAGAATCGGCAGACCTCATTGTTATCAGTGCGGAAATCCCATATCTTCGCAGAGTTTGGATCAGATCATGGATCAGGTCACGGCGCTGCCGGAAAAGACAAAGATCATCATTTTATCGCCCTTAATCAGAGGACAGAAAGGCACGCACGAGAAGCTTTTCAAGCATTTGAAAAAAGAAGGTTTTGCCCGTGTCAGGGTGAACGGAGAAACTTTTGAAATCGAGGATGCCGGAGGGCTTGATAAAAATAAAAAACACAATATTGACGTGGTGGTGGACCGCTTAGTCATCAAAGAAGACATCAGAAAGCGGCTCGCCGATTCTTTGGAATTGGCGATGGCGCAATCAGACGGTCTCGTTACGGTGGAGGCGGTTGGCGGCGAATCTGTTCTTTTCAGCGAGAAATCCGCGTGCATCGCCTGCGGCGTGAGCTACCCGGAATTTACCCCGGCAAGCTTTTCCTTCAATTCGCCGCAGGGCGCGTGTCCCAAATGCGGCGGACTCGGTTCAAGCACAGAATTTGACCCGGAACTGCTGATTCCCGATCCCGCGCTCTCTTTGCGGGACGGCGCGGTTGCGCCCTGGGCGAACCGACATTCCTCATATTTTGCCGGATTTCTGGAATCTCTGACCGCTCACTACGGAATTGATATTTATGCGCCGTACAAAGAACTGCCGGATTACTTCAAAAAGGTGCTGATTTACGGCTCCGGCGCAGAGCTGATTACCTTTAATTTTGAGCAAAACGACCGCCGTTTTACTTATCAGAAAGCTTTTGAGGGCGTCATTCCGAATCTGGAACGGCGCTACATGGAAACCGATTCTCAGCAAATCCGTGAAGAAATTCAGCAATATATGAATTTCCGTCCTTGTCCCGAATGCAGGGGCGCAAAGCTGAACAAAGCTGCGCTGTCTGTGAAAGTCGGCGGATTTTCCATATCCGAGGTCACGGCTTTATCGGTAACGAATGCCTTGAAATTCTTCGATGAATTGCATCTGAAAGGCAAAGATGAAATTATTGCGGGCAGGATTTTGAAGGAAGTTGTCTCGCGGCTCGGCTTTCTTGAAAATGTGGGGCTTTCCTACCTCACGCTTGACCGGTCCGCGCATACGCTTTCCGGCGGCGAAAGCCAGCGCATCCGCCTCGCCACACAGATCGGCTCCAAACTGACCGGCGTTTTGTATGTGCTGGATGAACCCAGCATCGGCTTGCATCAGCGGGATAATCGGCGGCTGCTTTCGACACTCTTGCAGATGCGTGATCTCGGAAACACCGTGTTGGTCGTGGAGCATGACGAGGAGACCATCCGGGCTGCGGATTATGTGGTGGATATGGGACCCGGCGCGGGAATCAACGGCGGCAGTATTGTTTTTTCAGGCTCACCCGAAGCTTTGCTCAAAGATGAACATTCTCTGACGGGTCAGTATTTTTCCGGCAGAAAGCGGATCGAAGTTCCGTCTGTCCGCCGTGTCGGAAACGGAAAAAGGCTGATTGTCAGGGGCGCGTCGGAAAACAATCTCAAGCAGATTGACGCTGAATTTCCGCTGGGATGCTTTATCTGCGTGACGGGTGTGTCCGGTTCGGGAAAATCCACGCTGGTTTTGGAAACGCTCTGCGCCGCGCTTTCCCGGAAGATTTACCGCA
>JAIFKL010000355.1 GCA_020049595.1 Desulfobacteraceae bacterium | reverse complement strand
GAAACTGATGATACAAGTTCAGCCGTCCCTACGGGACTCGGTTTACGGGGTGTTCTTTTTTTACCCGGCAATAAATTGCCGGGCTATTTTCAATCGTCCCTACGGGACAAAGCGCAAGAATCCGTTTCAAACAATAGTGTAGGGTGGGCATGAAATGCCCACCGTGTATAAGCTGCCCACCCTACAATAATTAGGAGCGAAATATTATGGAATGCCTCTGTGAGCGCTGTGCAAAACTGGGCAAAACCTGCTGTCAGGAAAGAGAAATCTACATTACGCCCGGAGATGTGCAGCGGATCGCTGAAAAAACAGGTTGGAATAATTTCTATGACTTCTGCAAAGCATCGGATCTCTCCTACGAAGATCAGGACGATGATCCGATGTGGGCAGCTTATGTTTTCAGACAGGACGGAACCCGCCGGGTGCTGAAACGCAATCCTTCGGGAGACTGCATATTTCTGGGCGCTGCGGGCTGCGTTCTCGCGCTGGAAACACGCCCGCTCGTGTGCCGACTTTTTCCCTATTCATACAATGCAGACGGGCTTTACGAGGAATTGGAGGAAGGCTGCCCTGTTCATCTGCTCACCCCCGGCAGGACGCTCGAACAGGAACTTGCAGGCTGTTCACGGGAAAACGCTTATCAGTGGCATCATAAGCTTTACGCTGAAATAATTCTGGAGAAACCGAACCATGCTTATCGGTCTGACTTACGACCTGCGGTCTGAATATCTCGCGGCAGGATTTGACGAATACGAAACCGCCGAATTTGACCGGGAGGACACCGTTGATGCGCTTGAAAACAGCCTGTGTGCGCTGGGACACCAAACCGAGCGCATCGGAAATATTCGTCAGTTAATCGGGCATCTGGCATCATCTTCATTTCAGGAGAATCGCTGGGACCTTGTTTTCAACATCGCCGAGGGGCTTTACGGCATCGGCAGAGAAGCCCAAGTTCCCGCAATTTTAGACGCTTACAAAATTCCCTATACCTTTTCAGACCCTTTGGTCATGAGTCTTACCTTGCACAAAGGCATGACCAAGCGAGTCATTCGCGATGCGGGTGTGCCTACGTCTGATTTTATCGTCGTTGAAAAACCGGAAGATGCTGAAAAAGTTCATTTTGCCCCGCCTTTTTTCATAAAGCCGGTGGCAGAGGGGACAGGCAAAGGCGTCACGCCGGATTCGATTATCCGGGAGCGGGAAAGGCTTTCCCAAGCCTGCAAGGCAATGCTTTTCGCATATCAGCAGCCGGTTATTGTGGAAGAATATCTTCCTGGCAGAGAATTTACGGTCGGCATACTCGGAACCGGCTCAGATGCAAAGATACTGGGAACCATAGAAGTCATACTTCTTGACGGCGCGGAAAAAGAGGTTTATTCATACATTAACAAAGAACACTGCGAAGAGCTTGTCGAATATCGCTTAGTCAAACCTGAAGCGGTTCCGGAAGTTCAAGGGGCGGAAGAAATATCGCTGGCTGCGTGGCGGATTCTCGGATGCCGGGACGCGGGCAGAATAGACATACGATGCGATAAAGACGGTCGTCCCTGTTTCATGGAAGTCAATCCCCTTGCCGGAATCCATCCCGAACACTCGGACTTGCCCATTATCTGCAATCATCTCGGCATTCCATATCTCAAGCTGATAGAGGGAATTGTCGCCTCTGCCGCAAAGCGAGTCATCTAAAAATGAAAAGTGCGGTATTTATTAGCCACGAATGAACACGAATGTCTCACGAATTAAACACGAAATGTAAAGCGATTTTTTAAATCGCTTTAACCGAATTGAAAATTCGGTTTACAAATTATTCGTGTTTGCTTCTTCGTGCAAAAATTCGTGTCCATTCGTGGCTAACAAATTGCGGTATTTATCTCAGCCACGAATGGACACAAATTTTTCACGAATCAATCACACGAATTGTAGAGCGATTTTTTAAATCGCTTTAACCGAATTGAAAATTCGGTTTACACCAAACGAACTGTAAAGCGATTTTTTAAATCGCTTTAACCGAATTGGAAATTCGGTTTACAAATTATTCGTGTTTGACTCTTCGTGAAAAAATTCGTGTCCATTCGTGGCTGAAAACCCCACACACTTTAATAAAAAAAATGCGTATAGCAATTGTTCACAACTCTGTAACATCGGAAAGTTCGCCTGACGAGCGTGATGTGCTGGTTCAGGCTGAAACTGTTTTTGCAGCCTTAAAAGACTTGGGACATGAAGCCCTTACCCTTCCATGTACGCTTGACCTCTCCGCTGTCAAGAGACAATTGGAGGAGATAAAGCCGGATTTGGTTTTCAATCTTGTGGAAACTCTTGACGGGCAAGGTCGCCTGATTCATCTCTTTCCTACGCTGTTAGATGCGATGAAAATGCCTTACACCGGTTCCTGTGCGGAAGCCGTGCAAGCGACTTCCAACAAAATCATGGCAAAAGAGCGCATGGCAGCGGTGAATTTGCCGACGCCGCCGTGGGTCGGTCCATATCCCGGAGATATGCCCCCGCTTTATCAATACGACCCGACAGCAAATGACTTCCGAGACCTGAAAGACTTGGGAACGCCGCCTCGCTGGATTGCGAAATCTCTCTGGGAACACGCTTCCATCGGGCTGGAGGAAGACGGACTTTTTACCGCCGAATCTCCGTCTCATATTGAGGAGATATTGAAGGCGCGGGCGTCGCAGCTCGGCGGCGCATGTTTTGCCGAAGTTTTTGTTGACGGACGGGAGTTTAACCTCTCGCTGCTTGCCGGACCGGACGGATTGCCCGAAGTGCTGCCCCCCGCAGAAATCATTTTTGAGGGATATGACGAGAGCAAACCGCGTATCGTGGGCTATAAAGCAAAGTGGCATGAAGATTCTTACGAATATCACCACACACCCCGGTGTTTTGACTTCCCGGAAACAGACCATAACCTTTTGTCGGAACTGAAAAAAACGGCTGTCCGATGCTGGCAGGTCTTCGGACTCGGCGGATATGTGCGTGTTGACTTTCGCGTGGATACCCGCGGACGCGTCTGGATTCTGGAAATCAACACTAATCCCTGTCTTTCGCCTGACGCGGGTTATCCCGCGGCTTTGGCGCAGGCGGGAATATCTCTGTCAGAAGCAGTTGAGCGGGTACTGAACGACACCTTCAGAAAGCAGCATCTTATATATGATCGCAACTTTTTTAAGGGATTTGCACTGCCGGTTCGACAGACACGCGTTTCCACACAGCGAAAACAAGATGCTCAGGGGCTTGTGTTCCGCTATGAGCCTGTTGCTGAAGATGGTGAGACAATCCGACAACTGACAGAAATTACCGGCTTTTTCAATCCTGCGGAAATTGATGTGGCAGTGGAATTGGTGCAGGAACGTCTCGCCAAAGGCGCAAGCAGCGGATACTATTTTGTATTTGCCGAACAGCACGGGCGTGTTGTCGGATATGCCTCCTACGGTCACATTGCCTGCACCGAGTCAAGCTATGATCTTTACTGGATTGCCGTGCATCCTGATTTTCAGGGAAAAGGACTCGGCAGGCAAATTCTGGAAGAATCCGAAAGACTCATCAAAAACGCGGGCGGCACGCGTATCTACGTTGAAACTTCAAGCCGGGCGCAATACGCCGCAACACGGGCATTTTATGAACACTCCGACTACCGTCTCGAATCGCTTATGGAAGATTTCTACGCACCGGGCGATGCAAAGGCGGTGTATTGCAAAGCGGTATAGATAAGGGGTGAGGAGTCAGAGGTTTGACAATGGCATTTGCCTCTAACCTCTAACCTCTCACCCCTTACCTTAAATTATTTTCCTGGTCAGTTTCTTGTTATCCATTATGTAAACAACCCGCTGCCATTTGACTTCCGGTTCTTTATACTCTTCCTGCGGACCCTTGGGCGGAGAAATCGAGACCACTTCGCTGGTTTCCAACTGAACGGGCCAGCCCCAGAGATATTCAATGCCCATCATCGTATTGGCGATAAAGTCTTTAACAAGCGGTTTTTCTTCAAAATTATGTACAAGATACAGCGTTTTGCCGAGATTTTTCTTTGTGTTCACTTCGATATACGGGGGATGATACAGCGCGTCTAACAGCATCCCGCGGTAATCTTCGGCTCTCCGGCTTCTGACATAATACTCCCAGACCATTTTTGCCTCATTCAGCCGTTGTCCCACTACAAACAGATTGTTCCGGGTGACAAAATCCTGATCTACAAAGGTGTTGATAAACAGGAAATCAGAGAAGTTTTCACGAATCTTGAAAATCAGTTCTTTTCCTTTTCCTGTTTTCGAGTCAAACTGTTCCCGCTGATAGGCATCAGCAATCTTTTTAAATTCAAAAGAATATTTGCCTTTATCGCCCAATTCTTCGAGATAGTAAAAGAGCCGCATTCCCAGCGCATAAGGATTCAGCCCGACCCGAGGCATTGACGTGACGCCGGCGTTGATACGGGCAAAATCCACCTCATGGCCTCTGATGCGGTCGTCATTCATGAAAAGCGTTTCATGCCAATAGCTTGCCCAGCCTTCATTCATGATTTTGGTCCGAATCTGAGGCTGAAAGAACAGCGATGTTTTCCTCACCACCTGCATCACCGATTTCATCCATTCATTTTCTTCTTTATTTAAGAAATCGGAGTGTTCCATCAGATATTGAAGCAGGTCCTTCCGATGTTCGGATTTCTTTTCAAGGCTTTTTTTGAACACCGCCTCAAATTCGGGATATTTTATCTCCACTTCTCCGAAAAAAGTCTTTTCTCCCATGTCTCCGTATTTTCTGAGACATTCGTTATATCTCTCGATTTCTTTAACATATTCTGTGGTGTTCAGTTTTTTTTCCGACTGAAGAAACACATCAAAATAGAAATCAAGACGCTTTGACTCTCTTGTACCCGGGGGCTGATGAAATCCGGCAAGTTCATCATAGTATCCGACCAGATTGTCTATGCCTCGTGAAAATTCAATCACATAATCCACCCATCTGCCTTTTTCCGCTCTGAGCCGGGCAATGAGCCGCTTGTCCGAAAGCGCATGCCCCGTGAAATCGTAATCCCAAGTGTGGCGGAAAAACAGATTGTTCTGAAAAAAATCAATGTGACCGATAACATGATAAAAGATCATCACATTGAGCCAATCCGGGTTGTTGTCATTGTAAAAGGAGATGGCAGGCCGGGTGTTGATGACGGTTTCATACGGATTGCCGGGGTAAAGTTCGTATTTTCCTTTTTCTTTCAGGACTTCCACATCATGAACCCAGTAGTCATACAGCGTGGGAATCATGACTTTCGGCGAAAGTTCCAGAAGGTCCCGGTTGGTCACAATATACTCAAGCGTCTCGTCCTGAAAGCGCAATCCCATGTTCCGCGCTCTTTCCTTGCACCCTTCCATGATTTTTTTGGTATGCTGATCAATGAGTTCCATTGTTTGCTCCGATTGTAGGGTGGGCATGAAATGCCCACCTTACGAAATAAGCTTCTTGATGCCTTCAATCAGACGCGGTTCATCAGCGTCTTTCCCCATAACATCCAGACGGATCAGATCGGGCTTTTCCGTCAGCAGCCCGGATTTTTTCAGATATTTTTCCACTTCGCTGCCGCCGCTTCCTGTTCCGTGTTCGGCAATCGTGATCCCCACTCTGCTGGTGTATGTCAGCATCTTTTTTATCTCAGGAATCGCCTCTGCTCCCTCGGTGTCCCAGTCATCGCCGTCGGTTCCGTGGAAAACATAGATATTGTAGTCCTTAACCAGATTTTCCTTGTTCACAATTTCGTTTACCAACTTAAATGCTGAGGCGACTTTTGTGCCGCCGGCAACTTTTGAATTATAATATGTATAAAAATCAGGAACTTCTTTTGCGTCTGTGTCATGCAGGATAAAACGGGATTCCACCTGTCTTTCATATTGATACAAAAGCCAACTGTAAATCAGCACATGCTGGGAAACCACGAGTTCGGTGGGTTTGCCGCCCATAGAACCGGAGTAGTCTCTCAGAAAAAACACCATTGCCTGAGACTCGTAATCTTTTTCACGGGAGAGAATCCGATAAATTTTATCAGCCGGTGAAATCAGGAATTTTGTCGGATCAATATCCGATACATCCGGCACATTGCCCAGCGTGATATTGGTTTCAAGGATTCTCCGCATCGTGGCTTTTTTATCCAAAATCTGTCCGAAGCCCCGATGTTTGTCTGTCATGTCGTAAGTATAACGGGTGAGCGAGCGTTTTTTGCCTTTGTCTTTGAGATTGGGCAGCTCGAATTTTTCTGTGAGAATTTTTCCCAGATCATACGCGCTGGACTCCATTTCATGGGGGCCGCCTTCTCCCTGCCCGGGACCTGCGCCTGCGCCGCCTTCGGGGCGAACCGGCTCTTCGCCGATAACCTCTCCTTCCTCGCCTTCACCGGAGCCGCCTGTGCCTTCGCCTTCTTCCGGGGGTCTGATCGAGTCATGGATGAATTTTTCTTCCACCGTGCTGGGCACCACAACCACTTTGTCTTTGCCCCCTTTTCCCGGCTTGATGAGGCGTCCCACACGGATTTTTCTGGGAAATCCGTCTTTTTCTCTCTGCTTGTCCTGTTCGAGCAGCTCATCTATGGAACGCATACAGATGTCATAATTGATCTGGGGCGGCGGGACAGATTGCAGGACAGAGAGATCGTGATAGTCATAAATATTCAGCACTTGAAAGGGAAGCCGGGTTTCATTCTCAGGCTGTGTTTCGGGAATATCATGGTTTCCGATGTCATACAGCTCTGTAAGAATTTTTTCTTCCTGTTCGGGGCTTAACCCTTGTGCTTTTAATGCTTCGTAAATCTGCTGGCGTTTGGGATTCATGACCTTTTTTTCCTTTATACAGGATTTACAGGATTTACAAGATTATGCAGGATTTACAAGATTATACAAGATTATACAGGATTTACAGGATTATACAGGATTGTCATTTTATAAAATTCGGCATCTTTCGCTCGAAATGACAAAAAACTTGAAATGACATTACAGAATCCTGAACATCCTGTATAATCCTGTATAATCTTGTAAATCCTGCATAATCTTGTAAATCCTGTAAATCCTGTAAACATCCTGTTCTATTTCTCATCTTCCTGAGTACAGAAATATTCGATGGTTTTCTGCGCGCAGGTTCTGCAATAGTGGAGCTTGGTCAGCATGGTGTTAATCATACGGTCGTACAGCTTCTGATTCTCCTCGTTGGTACGATTCGCCAACGCGCCGATAAGACTCCCCGCGCCCGCAATGTCGGACTTGAGACGCACATCTGTCACCGCCTTGACCAATTCCAGATTGTCCATGAAATCGTAGTTCGGGTCAACAGAAATTTTCTGCCCGTAAATTTTCCGAATCGAAGTCCTGAAAGTTTCCCGCTTTTCCTGCGTCTTGAGTTCAAGGCGTTCCTCAACGCTTTTGATATAACGCTCGTCAATCTTTAACGCCTTGAGTTCGCTGCTCTGGGGATCCTTGTATTTCCACATCTTATCGGGTCCCAAATTCTCCGCGTCAATGCCGATGATCATGTTCACGTAATTCATCACATCTTTCCGAATGGCATAAGGCTCGTCCATGTAGGCATTGAACATTTCGGTCATGATGCGTTCCCGGTACATGCCTTTGGCGATTTTAAGGTCTTCAAGATACTTTGCTCTGTCATTGGCGTCCGTAACATAATCAAGTATGATCCGCTCCAATGCTTTGAAGACATCATAGGCAAACATACATTCGCCTTCGTTGGTTTCGGAACTCTCGACCATCAACTGAATGGCTCTGCCCATATTCCGCTGTCCCAGCCCTTTCTGACCGAAACGCTTTGTGATGTCCGGGTCCTGACTGAGCGTGTCAATAACTTCTGCCAGCGCTTTGATGCTTTTTTCTCCGGCAACTTCGCCGGCAGCAAGTTTCAAAGTCTCAATGGGCGTCAGTTTTTCGGACCTGGGCAGCCGGGTCAGCACAATTGCCACAGACGCGGCATGGTTGAGATTGGGGTCCTGATGCAGGTTGTGCCGGGTCAGAGTGGTTCGGACTTCATTGCCGATGGCATACAGCGTGAGGTCTTTTTGCAGCTTGTAATTCGTATTGTGCGAGACATAGCATATCCGGCATCGGTCCACAATGGGCGCTTCTTCTTTTTCGCCGAGAAAGCGGTTAAATTCCGAGTTGTTGCTGGTCGCGATGATCAGCGTGTCAATGGGCCACTTGAAGCCGTCAATTTCAATGCTCCGGTTCTGAATCACGCCGAGATAGACCTGAACCAAGTCTTTCTTATTTTTGTAAATTTCATCGCTGAAATGAATACCGCCGCCTGCCACGCGTGCGAGCGCGCCGCGTCTCAGATCAAAGCGGTAGGGATTGTTCGTGTCCGTGATATGAAGCAGTCGCTGAATAGATTCTTCACCGAGCAGATCCACGGCAGAGGAGGTGATTTTGTCTTTTGCCGGATATTTTCCGGTTACGGTTCCCAAGCTTTCGGTCAGCGGCACAGGCGCAATCTCGATAAATTTCAGCATGTCCTCAATATCGCCGCCGGTGTAGTTGCGAATGTCGTTCCAGATGTATCCGCTGCACGCGCCCAGCGGGCGATAGTTTTCGTAGAAATTTTCGATTTCCTTATCCGAAAAACCGATCTGTTTGGCGAGAAATTCTCTGTTTTCATTTGGGTCGTCAAACAGGTTCATGGCAAGAATCATGGGGTCTTCATAAGTTTGGGATTCAATCACGTTGATTCTGCCGTAAGTCCCGATTTTGTCCATGCTGACAAACTTGAAGGTGTATTTGCGGTTTTTCGGCTCAAAGAGAAATGTCCGATATTTATTACATAAAAATTCGACAAAAAAAGTTTTGCCGTTTCCCGGCTCACCGACAAGCACATAAGCCATTTCTTTGGATGACCCCCCCTCAGCAGCGTCTTTGACATAAGAAACAAAGCTGTTCAGCTCGTCATACATGCCGATAATATGCTTTTTTCCGGTTCTGAAGATGCCGAAATCATAAGTGGTCTTACCGTTGACCACGACTTTTTCAATCGAGGCGTCCAGAATCATTCTTGCCACGCCCTGAAATGCGTTTTCAAAACGCCGTTCACCTGCCTTAACCTCGCTCAGATGATAGCGAAGCGTATTATTTTTTCCCATTTTTCCCCCCTACAGTGGTAAGAAAATTTTACCGCAAAGGACGCAAAGAACGCAAAGGCAAAGGGTGCAGAAGAATATGTTCTTTGCGCCCTTTGCGGTAAAAAGAATTTAACCGCAAAGAACACTGAGGACTAAAAATCCAGTCCTGCTATAATCCTGCCATAATCCGTAAAATATAAATAATATCCGCTATGTCTATGGTTCCGTTTCCGTTCAAATCCAGCGCATCTTTATAGGCAATCTCGGTTTCCGCGTCGCCGGCAAGGATGCTGATCGCCGTGACAGCATCTTCCATCCG
>JAIFKL010000091.1 GCA_020049595.1 Desulfobacteraceae bacterium | reverse complement strand
GATTTTGCAAATCGTTTTATCCGCAAAAACGGTTTGCAAAACCGTTTTACGGAAGATTTCAAAAGCGCAATTTATCCCGGTGTTGAGTATAATAACGTGCTGCGATAGCCAAAGTAAGAAAACCTTATCAGAAATTTTTATTAGACCTCTTTCAAAAGTCAATTTTTATCCAATAAAATCAAGGGTGCAAATCCCAGTTTTGAAAGAGGTCTATTAAAAATAAAGATCTCTCGCAAAGATGCTTATGGCGCAAAGAAAAGCTTTCGGACGGGCGCAGAGCATCCGGTCTGTATTCCCATGCGGCGTATTGAAACAAGTTATTTCTTCCGCAGCCGCTGGCAAAGCACCCGTGTGATTCCCCGCACCACTTCAATGTGTTCTGCCATGAGGTCATAAAGCGGACCCTGATCCAGACGGAAAAGATGTGTATCCTCCAGCGCGGTCACGGTTGCCATGCGCGGCTCGGGGTCCAGCGCAGCCAGCTCCCCGAAAACGGTTTTCTCCCCGAGATCCGCTATTTTTTTACCTTCGTCATGAACGCGTACCTGACCTTCGACAATGATATACATGGAGGTTCCGATGTCACCTTTTATAAAAATATCTTTCCCTTTTTTGTATTCCACCTCTTCCACAATGGAAGCCACTTCAATCAGGTCTTCTTCAGGCGTTGCGGAAAAAATATCGGTTGATTTCAGAATCATCACTTTTTCAATGGTAAGTAACATCTTTTGCTTTATCCTTTTTTGCCACGAATAAACACGAATTTTACCACGAAAGAAATTTGTGTCCATTCGTGGAAAAGATAAAAAAATGCAACAGTATTAATTTGTCAACTTTCCGTGTATGAACTCCGTAAAACCGCTTTTCAAGCGGTTTGAGCGAGTTATCTGTTTTTAGCCGGGGTGTTTTCAGCCGGGGCGCTTTACGATCTGATACCGATTCGCTTTCAGAAATACATGCCGCTCACGCTCCATGCCCGTAGGGCGGACAAAGCGCAACGTGTCCGCCGTTTCATAACTGTTTGAAAGCGAAATCCGTATAAGATGTCACCCTGAGCAAAGCGAAGTGTCCGGGAAAGTCAAGCTGACAAAGTAAAATCAGCCGGCTGAAAACTGAGAAGTTTCAAATTTCAACTGTTTGGCTGTCTTTGACACCAAGGGACTCATGTCATTTATCAATCTTGATTCATATTTTTTATAAATTTCCGGATTCAGTTTGAACAATGCCCACCCGGCTGTCGCACGCACAATATCATCCGCATCTTCCAAGATTTCAATCAGTTGAGGAATGCAATCGGAGAGATTCAGCTTTACAATCATATCCAATGCACAGATTCGCGACCAGGACAGTGAAAAAATCGAAGAGCCGAATGCAATTTCTCTCAGATGACGCTCCACATTTTTGGCTTCGTGATAGACTTCCAAGCCTCTGACTTCGCTTAATCTGCCGAAATAGCGATGTTTGAAAAGCTTTATGACCATTTTGCGGATGTTCGGGTCTTCCAGTTGCGAAGTCAGCGCTTCAAATTCCTTTTTGACGCTTTCAGGAACCGTCTTGTTTTCCTGATGAATATACCAGTAGAAAAGTGTTTCCAATTCCCGTTTCCGCTGATTCAGCAGCGTGAGTATGGAAAGCATCCGTTTCCGGCTCTGGTTCAGTTCCTGATTCAGCGCATGAATCAGGCGGTCAGAGTGTCTGACCGGAAAAAATGTCACAATGCTTCTGAGGATCCACTGGGCGTCTCCGGATTCTTTGTGCAGCAATACAGAAAGATTATCTCTTATATTTCCTTCAATGTCAAAACTGCCCTTGACCAAGGCATCCAATGCCGCCGTGCGGACGCTTCTGTCAGGAATCGTCAGCGCCTCCATCAGCGCGTTGCGGGCGGCATTTCCTTTGAACCGGGCAAGAATATTTGCCGCTCGGCAGCGCCGGGCCCTGCGTTCTCCCTCGTCCAACAGGATATTTTTGAAAAGGTCTGCGGTATAGCGGCCCGAGCGCGTCAGATAGCCTTTGCCCATAGGAACGCTGGCAAATCCCACAGAATTGACAACAAAACGGGCATATTTTGCCACACGCTGCGATTTGTCCTGGGTCAGAGGCTGAAGCCGTTCCGAGAGATCATTGGCGTTGAGGCATCCCAATGCCCAGATCGCGGTTTCTTTCACAATGGGATCCGGGTCTGTCAGACTGCGGATCACGGTATCATAAAATTCCATTGTGGAAATTTTTCCGATGGTAAACAGGGCGCAGGCTTTTGTCCATGAGGATATCCATTCACGGGAGCGTCCCAGTATCTGTTTCAGACGCTCGTGCCGGCTCGAAGATTCCTCTTTCCGAAATCTGATAAGTCGGGAAAGCCGCTGGGAAGGGCTGAGGTCTTCCAGCAAAGGAAAAACAGCACCTTTAATGTCCTGAGAAACCCGGGTATCCAAAGATTCAAGGGCGAATGAGCGTTTCTGCGCGTCGCTGCTGCCGAGATTGATTTCCGCGTTCCGAATCTCGCTTGGAGGATATACCATTGACATCAGAAGAAAAATACGCTTCCGATTTTTTTCCACCTCGCCTTTCAGCGCCCGGGACAGCAATGAAGTATCTTCATCTTCCCCAATGTCAATCAGAACGGAAAGTATCCAGGTGGCATCCTCCACCTCTTTCCATATCCGTTCCGTAATCATCCCTTTGTCACTTTCCCGATACCGGCACGCGACCAGCGCCTCCAGGACATGCCTGCGAATCTCCACTTCCGAAAAATCCATCTTCTTTTTAAGGATTCCGACAGCACGCTCGCCCCGGACCCTTCCCAAAGCCCGAATAATCCGAGTACGGATGGAATAGTCATAGTGTTCGTCGTCAAAAGCTTTTTCCAATTCCGGCAAAACCGTTTCGCCGAAGGCAACCACCGCGGAAACCGCATCTTTTCGGACCGCAGGCTCGGAAAAATTTTTCAGCAGCAGGGGCAGCAGTCTGGGATTTTTCAGATTTCCCGAAGCAATAATGGCAGATTTTCTGACTTGGAGGTCGCTGTCTTCCAGAAGTTTCAGCAGGGGGCGGTAAAAGCCGGAAATGCCGACCTCTCCCAGCACCTGTGCCGCAAGTTTCCGTTCATCGGGAATTTCGGAATCCAAAAGATTGTTCAGATTGCCGCCGGCTGCCAGAACGCCGTCAATACCGCTGTGCCGGAGCAGGGCAATCATCGCTCCTTTTCGGATTTCCAATTCCGGGTTTTTGATATAGGAAAAGACCTGTTCAAAAGATTCGGCTTCGGAAAGCGCGCAAAGCGTTTGTAACGCGGCACCGACCACATCGGGCGTTTTCTCGTTACTCAGCATTTTTTTGACAGCAGGCAGCGCGCCGTTCATGCCGAGCCTTCCGATTTTTTTTGCGGCATGTCGCCGGACCTGAGGCTCGGAATGCTCAAGCAACTGAACCATATAGGTCTCCAGTTTGTCATCTCCGATTTCCTCCAGCATATTAAGGCAGTAGATCACATCGCCGGGTTTCTGGCTTCGCAGTCCTTTATGCAGAACCGCTTTGCTTGAGGCATCCTGAAGGGCAATGGAAGCGCCGCCGACAAGCTTGCCTTCTCTTAATGCTTTTGCCAGCACATTGCCGTATTCCCGGCGCAATAAAACTGCGACAGAAATCCATGCGCAGAGAATGACAAACATGGCGTAAACTAAATGAATCACATCAAATTTGAAAGGAAGCCATGAGGTGATCAGCAGAAGGAGCATACCCACACCCGCGCCTGAAACCGGTTCCACCATTGTTTCCACCAGCGTCTGCGCGCGCAGGCGCCAGCCTGTCGGAAGAGGCTGATAAAGAATCCGAATGGTAGGCTCTTCAATGGTATAGCGGATCACTTCATCCACCACTTTAATCAGTACCACCATCCAGAAAAAGACGCCGGCCCCTTTGAAATACGTTAATTGCGCCAGAAAGAAACCTGCTGTCAGAATTATCGGAAAAACCAGCAGTCCGACGGTCAGACCGTAACGGTTGATCAGCCTGCCGGCTAAGAAGCCGTTGCACAGCAGCGTGAGGGTCCGAAGGATACCCAGAAACATGCCCAGAAAATGTGCTGTTTCATCTTCATTCGGAAAACGGGTTTCCACCTGATTATAAAAAAGATAATCCAAAAAATAGTAGGCAAAGATGGAAAGCGAGGCACAACCGAAAACTAAGCGGAGATAACGGCTTTTTAAAAGTTCGGGCAGGGATCTGTCCTCCTCCTCTTCCTTGTCCTCTTCTTCGGGAGATTCAATCTGACCGGCAAAGATGCGTGTGATATATCCCAGAAGCACCATGCAGCACAGTACAGCGGCAACGGAAATCACCAGCAGATTGCCTGTTCCGATAAATTTAACCAGCACAGAGCCGGCAAATCCGGCAATAATACCGCCGACGGTCTCTCCCGCGCCGATCAGGCTGAAAAGGCGTTTGCTCTGGCGCAGCGTGAAAAGCCGCCCCGTAAGTCCCCAAAATTCAAGATAGAAAAGCGCGGTGAGGACATAGTAGCTGATGCAGATCGCCAGCACGGTCCATTTGGAGTCAATCATCATCAGACCCAGATATAAAGCGCATAAGGAAACAAGTATCACGATCAGCGTGGTACTCAGCAGACGGGGAAATGACAGAAAATCTTCTGCTTTTGTGTGAACATAGCCGACAAATGTGGTAACACCTGCGGCAATCATATAGGCATAAGGCAGAAATTCGCCGGAAAACTTTGTGAGAAACAGGGAGTATGAAGCTGTTTCCAAAAAGGTCAGCGCGATGCCGATAAAAACAGAATGCGTAAACAGCAGTGTTGTTGCCAGTCCTTCGCCGGATCGCAGATTAAAAATATTTGCCAGCGTGTCTTTTAATCTATTCCCCATTCAGTGTCCTCGAATTTACCTCGTAGTGTGGGCAGCTTGACTTCGGCGTGAGCTCAGTCTGACGCTGCCCACGCTGTTGTCAGTCTGTGCGTTACGCAGTTGAATTTTTTCGCTGTCGCGGAAACCCCTCCCCGCCACACCTCACCCCCCGGCCCCCTCTCCTTCGGAGAGGGGGCCGGGGGGTGAGGTGTGGGAACAGCAATTCATTTATTATGACAATTTCGCAAAAGCATCAAGATAAAAAAATTTGAAATCGGAAATTTTTGCTGTGAAAAAACCGACAGCTTATCCGAGCAAGCCGCAAACATGAGCGGGCGGATTCCCCATTTCTTAAAATCAGATATAAAAACAGGGACGGCCGCTATGGACAGGCTCTGACGATTTCAGCGATTTCATAAAAAAATTGACATCATCGGACAGGCTTTGATAAACTTGAATTTAATTTTGATAGGAGTTACGCACCTGACCTCGTTCCCACGCTCCGCGTGGGAACGTCCCGCGATCCTTAAACGGACGCGGAGCGTCCGGGCCGCATTCCCACGCGGAGCGTGGGAACGAGACCGCAGGGCGAAAAAATTCAACTGCGTAACTCCTATTTGATATGAAAAAAAGGAAAGATCATGTCCGGGAACCCAGACTGCACAATTACCGGCGGCCTCGGCTATGCTGTCCGCAAAGATGAAAGTTCCGATGTCACAGCGCAGAGCGTTGCTGCCGGAAAAAAAGAAGATCAGGAGAATGAGACCCTGAGCGGTGATCGCCGTGTCCCGGCGCAAGACCTTACGCCGGTCTCAGCCCGGGACTCCGGGTGTGAAAGTTCCTTCAGAGCCTCTGACAGCAGCACATGGAAAATCGGCGATATTATTGACAGCAGATATGAAGTGAAAGGCATGATCGGTCAGGGCGGCATGGGAACGGTTTACAGGGTCCGGCATCGGGAGTGGAATATCGAGATGGCAGTAAAAATGCCCCTTCCCGCTCTGGTGGCCGATGAGGCATCCAAAGCCCGGTTTGTCCGTGAAGCCCAGACATGGGTGGATCTGGGACTGCATCCGAACATTGTGCAGTGCTGGTATGTGCAGGAATCCGGCGGCATTCCCCGTGTTTTTATGGATTATCTCAAAGGCGGAAGCCTTAAAGACCGGATACGGGAACAGGATATTCATCCTGATGACGAAGAAAGCATTCTTGATCTGATGATTCAGGCTTGTGACGGTCTGGCATATTCCCATGAAAAAGGGCTGGTGCATCGGGATGTGAAACCGGGAAACATGCTGATGACCGAAAAAAACCGCCTCTGCGTTGCCGATTTCGGCATTGTGAAGGTTGCAGGCGTGGAAGACATTGAAGATCACAGCAAAACCGGAATGCTTGCGAATGAAAATTCCTCTGATCTGACCGTTACCGGCTCTTTTCTCGGCACCCCGGAATACGGCGCGCCCGAACAGTGGGCAGGCGCAAGACATGTGGATGCACGGGCAGACATTTATGCGCTCGGCGTGGTGGGCTTTGAGCTTTTCTGCGGCAGACGCCCCTTTGATGACGGCATCCGCCGCGAACCCGCGCAAGTGCTGATCGGACGGCATCTTTCCGCCGCGCCGCCCGATCCGCGAGATTTCAATCAGCGGCTGAAAATGCCCATTGCAACGCTGATTCTGCGATGTCTTGCCAAAAAACCGGAAGAACGCCCCGCGTCAATGAATGCGCTTCGCGAAGAACTGGCGGAAATTTACAGCACTGTCTTAGGCAGAAAATATCTGCGCCCCGCGCCCCGCGCCGCAAATCTCCGGGCAGATTCTCTGAACAACAAAGCTGTATCTCTCTGGGATTTGGGGAAAAAAAAAGAAGCTTTTGCCGCATTCAGAAAGGCGCTGGCTTTCGATCCGCAGCACCTTGAGGCAAACAAAAACCTGAGCGTGCTTTACTGGAATGAGGCAAAAATCACGGATGTGCCGGTGTTGGAGCGGCTTTATGCGCTGAAAACAGTTCATTGCGATAAGCCTGAATATTGGCGGGAAATCGGCGAGATTCATCTGTGCCGGGGCGCGATGAACGAAGCGGCGGCCGCGCTTGAAAAAGCACGGGCGCTTGAGCCGATTGATGAGGAAACCGGACGCCTGCTCAGACAGGCGCGTGATGCCATGAGCCGGGATACCGGCTGGGCAAGGTGTCTTCGTTCTTTTGAAGGACACACGGCAGCGGTCAACTGCTGCGCGGTCAGCCCGGACGGAAAATTCTGTATTTCCGGCAGTTCCGATAACACACTGCGTCTGTGGGATTCGGCTTCGGGAAAATGTGTCTGTATTTTCGGAGAAGACGATGAGCTTTTATTTGAAGAAGACGATGAGATTTCAGATGATACCGTTGATGCCCACAGCGGCAGTGTGACCTGTGCGGCAATATCGCCCTGCGGAAAATACTGTATTTCCGGCAGTTCCGACAATACGCTGCGTTTATGGGAAGCCGCTTCGGGAAAATGTCTTCACATCTTCCGGGAATACAACGATATTATCAGTTGCTGCGCGGTCAGCCCTGACGGAAAATTCTGTGTTTCAGGAAGCTTGGATAAAACACTGCGGCTGTGGGATCTGAACACGAAGGAATGTCTCCGCAGTTTTGAAGGACACAGCGATTCTGTTTATGCTATCGTCTTCTGCCCCGATGGAAAACATATTCTTTCAGGGAGTTGGGACCGGAGTCTGCGCCTGTGGGATACGGCTTCGGGAAAATGCCTTTATATGCTCACGGGAGATATGAATGCTGTGGAATCCGCAGCAGTCAGCCCGGACGGAAGATTCTGTATTTCAGGCTCTTCGGACAGTATGCTGTATCTGTGGGATTTGGCTTCGGGAGAACATATCCGCACCTTTCGGGGACACACAGACGCGGTCTGCGCCTGTGCGGTCAGCCCGGACGGAAAATTCTGCATTTCCGGCAGTTCCGACACCACGCTGCGGCTCTGGGATACGGCTTCGGGAAAATGCCTCCGCACCTTTGAAGGACATGAAGATGCGGTGACGGCTGCGGCGATCAGCCCGGACGGAAAATTCTGCATTTCAGCCAGTTCGGACAACAGCCTGAGACTGTGGCATATTCATTTTGAGATTATGATACCGTCAATGGAATTGGCAAGAATCAAAGAAGGCGATGCTTTGAAACAGGAACAGGAAAAAGTCCGAACCTTGTCGGAGCAGACCGAAAAATGTCTCAAGGATGAAAAAATTTCCGATGCGCTGGAACTGATCCGCAAAGCCAGACGCATTCCCGGATTTGAGCGGGATGCGGAATTGCTGAGTCTTTGGAACACAATTGCGGAAAAAGCGGCGCGCACCGGATTCAGAACCGGCTGGTTAGTGAGAATCTTTGAGGAACATACCGAAGCTGTGGGCGCGATTGCCGTCACCCCGGACAGCAAATTCATTCTCACCGGCGCTGGGGAAAGAATTTTGTTATGGGAACTCAGGACCGGAAAATATCTCCGGGCTTATGAGGGGCATATCGGTCTTGTCAATGCGCTGGCAATGAGCGGAGACGGCAGATTCATATTTTCAGGAAGCGGAGACAATTCCCTGCGGCTGTGGGAATCTGCCGCGGGCGACTGCCTGCACATTTTCGCGGGACATACCGATGTTGTCAACGCCGCGGCTCTGAGTGCGGACGGGAAATTCGGGCTTTCAGGCAGCGCGGACCATACCGTGCGCGTGTGGGAACTCTCCACCGGCAGATGTCTGCGGGTATTGAAAAAACACAGCGCCTCTGTCAATGCAGTCGCGATCAGTTCGGACGGGAAATTCGGGCTTTCGGGCAGTTCGGACAATACGCTGCGCCTGTGGGAACTCACCTCCGGCAGATGTCTGCGGACTTTTAAGGGACACACGGATGCGGTGAATGCGGTGATCTTTACACCTGACGGGAAATTCGGGCTTTCGGGCAGTTCGGACAATACCCTGCGGCTGTGGAAATTTTCCACCGGAAAATGCCTGCGGATATTTGAGGGACATGCCGGCTCTGTGAATGCTGTCGTCATCACAGGAGACGGGAAATTCGTATTTTCGGGAAATGAGAGGGCATTGCTCCTGTGGGAATTGGCAACGGGGCGGGAACTGTGCATGTTTGACGGACATACCGGGCCCGTGACATCGGTTGATGTGACTTCCGACAGCCGCTTTATATTTTCGGGCAGTTCTGATGCAATGCTGCTGATGTGGGAGGCGGACTGGGAACTTCAGCCCCTTGCTGATACGGCGATTCCGCTTCATGGGGAAAAAGAGGGATGGCTTAAAAACAGCCGAGCCGTGGATACTATGCTTTCCTTTTTCAGCGAGGCTTCTGAAGTTTTTGCCTATATTGCGGAAAAACTGTCTGTCATCATAACAAATTTTAAGCCATTATGTATCATCGGCGGGATTTTGCTGTTTCTGTATGTCTTAAACAGCCTGATGAACTATATGAAGTGGGCTTTGCAAGCCGTTTTATCCGGCAAAACGGTTTGCAAAACCGTTTTACAGAAAATTCGGAAAGCGCAAATTATGACGGTGGAAAGTATAATCAATTCTCAATTCTCAATTCTCACTTACAGGAGTTTTCATGCACGTTGAGATCAAAGTCACCGAAGGTCCGGCAAAAGGGCAGACTTTTACTTTCCGAGAGCCGGACTGTTTTCTTTTCGGCAGAGCCGCAGACGCCCGTATCTCTCTCGCGGACGACCCCTACATCTCCCGCCATCATTTCCTGCTGGAAATCTCCCCGCCGGATTGCAGAGTGACCGAACTTAACAGTAAAAACGGCATGTTTGTAAACGGCGTCCGCTACGGCGGCAGAAAGCCCCCGGAGCCGGGCGTGATTCAGGCACCGGCGGGCGACAGAGAAGTGCGTCTGAAAGACGGAGACGAAATCGCTGTCGGCGATACGGTCATGAAGGTTCGCATTGAGATAAAAGACCGTTTCAAAGAGACAAAAACCAGACTCCGGCAGCCTTATTATATCGGAGAAGACTCCGAAATCCTTCCCGACGCCGATGCCGAGCCAAAACGAGGAAAAGACAGCCCCATAGATTTCCTCTGGTCTTTGCTCAGAGATAAGGAAAAAGCTTCGGGTTCATCAGAAATTCCTATAATTCAAGGTTATGATATTAAAGAGGAAATCGGGCGGGGCGGCATGAGCATTGTCTTTCAGGCTGTTGACAGAAGCACGGGAAAAACAGTGGCGATAAAAACCATGCGGCCCAGCGTTGCCATGAATGCAGAGAGCATCCGCCTGTTTCAGAGAGAGATTAAAATTACCTCCCGTCTCAAGCATAAAAATATTGTGGAAGTCTTGGACTACGGAAAAACCGAGACGGTCTTTTTTTTCGTGCTTGAATTTGTGGAAGGCACTGATTTGGAACGCTATCTTAATTCTCAGGGCGGGCGTCTGGAGATTGATGAGGCATTGAGCATCATGCTGCAAGTCCTTGAAGGTCTGGCATATTCTCATCGGATAAAACTGAAAATGACATTTCCGGACGGCAGGGAAAAGCGGATTGCCGGTATTGTGCATCGGGATTTGAAGCCGGAAAATATTCTGCTCACCCGCAGCGGAGACATATTGGTTCCCAAACTTGCGGATTTCGGGCTTTCCAAGAGTTTCGAGTCCGCAGGATTGAGCAATATGACGTTGGCGGGGCAGGTAGCCGGTACCCCGGTTTACTGGCCCCGGGAACAGATTACGCATTACCGCTATCTCAGCCCTGTCACCGATGTGTTTTCGATTGCCGCGGTGTTTTATGAAATGCTGACAGGTGCTTATGTGCGGGAGGGTTTCAGGGAAATGTATGACGAGTGTGAACGCCGGAAACGGACGCCCGGGGTTGCGGATTATATGGCTGTTATTTCGGAAAATCCGCCGATTCCCATCCGTGAACGCCAAAGCGATATTCCCAAAGCTGTTGCGGCTGTGATTGACAGGGCAATTCAGGAAGTTGAAGTGCCGTCAGACGAGGAAAAGATGCGGTCGGTTCTTGCGGGGCTTCGCTATGCGGATGCGGGTGTTTTTCGGGAGGAACTGCTCGCCGCGTGTAAAAAAGCAGGAGTCATGATTCAGCTTCCGCAGGAGTGAGATATCCCTGATATGATATTTCGCCCTACAAATATTTCGCCCCTGCGGGGCTTGAAAACGAACTGAGAAGCTCCGCAGGAGCGGCATATTTGTAGAAAAATATTGCCGACCCGGGGAACGAACTCCGCAGGAGTGAAATATTTTTTGTCCCGTAGGGACGAGTGAAAATAGCCCGGCACAAGGCTGAAAATAGATATTGCCGGAAAACGTGGAAACACCGCTTTTTCAAGTCCCGTAGGGACGATTGAGCATTCAACCGGTTCAATCTTTTTCCGGCAAATTCAGATGTCTCTACGAAAATGACTACTTCTTCCAGAGACGCTGAACAAGAATGACGATGAGCAAAATGACCAAGCCTGCGGGCAGACCCGAAAAAATGAGATGACAGAGCAGCGGATCGCTCATCTCGAAAGCCTTCGGAAGTTCGGGGTGGACAGCGACAGAGAGCATCGCGCCGTTCAATATGCCCACAATCACTGCCACCAGAATTTCCAACCGTTCCTGTCGGTTAGAGCCGCTTTCCTCATTTTCCTTCATTTGCTTCAGCGTATCAACTTCTACAATCCCCCGAATGCCCGCGACCATCTGCTGAGATAAACGCTGGCCCGGCGCAAGGAAATTCATATCTGTTCGGATTTGAGACAAAAATTGTCGGGCGTCAGTAAGAAATTCATCAAAAAAGGTCAGGTCATCGTCAGGTAGTCTCAACTTGCGAATCGCCTCTAATGATGTCTCATAGCATAAGTTTTTCATCAATAATCATATTCTGCCATCTTTTTGACTGCCTGACAGCCTCAATCAGTTTTATTGCAGAAGGCTTCAGACTGACACTGCTGAAAGCATTTCCGAATTCAAGCAGAATCGCACTTGTTGTTACAAAATCTCTCTTTGAGCGATTCAGATCATCTTTTACGCCGAGCGCATGATGATGAAAAGCATCCCGCTTATTGCCGAGGGCAATCAGGGCAGATGTGTCGGCAAAGACAGGTTTCATCATCGTTTCGGTATCCCGTAGAGATAATGATCATGGTTTTCTGCAAAATCTTCTATGCCGGCGTCAACGGCAATTTCATCAATATTCAGATGTTCCCAGGGATCATCCGATAACATGTCCCGCTGTATTTCCGCAGAAATCCCCTCTTTTGTAAAAAATTCTTCCATTTTTTTTATAAGCTGAGATACTCTTTCTTTCGGAAGAATATCAGGCAGCGTGATTGTAACCTGCATTGACAGTTACCTTTTCCGAATACTGTTTATTGTATTATTAAAGCCTGTTATAAGCCAAAATTCTCTTTTTTGCCAAGGCGCAATCACAATATTCATAATGACTTTGTGACCTTTGTGTCCTTTGCGGTAAAAAGAATCACACACGGCGTAATTATGAATAAAAATAATGCAATCTGAGCAAATATTCAAGTAGTAATTTTAAAAACAGAGAGAAAAGCCGTTCCGGGCTTTTTCGGGAATGACTGCCGTAGGGTCAGATTCGGGGCGGCTCAGGAAACGGCTGCGCTGTTTGCGTGCGTGAGACTTATATCGGGTGAGAAGAAGATTGTACTCGGATACATAGATTCGGGGTTGTTTCAGGGCATAACAAGGAATTCAGCGGCAGGCGATAGCCGTTTCCATCGGAATGCTTAGTTAGAATTTTCTGTCTCTCTCAAATTATTTTACTTTCTAAATACAAGGTATCGGGACAAATATCCTGTTCATGGGGCCAGACTACTGTTCCATGTTCAGCTTTTGCCGTGAGAAAGTAATTCATATCTTTTAACTCCTGAAAGATACCGAAATCCAAAAGAGGCTTACAGTCATACCGTTTTGTTTCACCGTTTTTGAAAAGTATAATCAGAGTATAATCACTTTGGGGAGTAACTTTTTTTACTCGCGGATTCATAATATTCTCATTTCAGAGGGTCAATTTTAAATATCTGCTGACCTTCGGCAGCAAGTTTCCAATCCGCCAAAAGTTCTTCTTTATGGATTTCGATCCATGCCAGAACAAGTTTCATTTTGTTCGGCGGGATAAAACCTTCCAGGATTTCACCTTCGGGAACAGAAAGCACAGCCTCATTATCCTGATACCAGACATGAATATGAGGTTTATGGTGCTTTTTATTATCCTTGTAATACAGGTAAACAATTAAACCGTAAAAAGCTGAAACAACAGGCATAATATTCCTTTAAGCTTTTCCGAAAAGTTTTCGGCAGCGGTGCAGAAGCAGATGATTCGGAAATGTCATTGTTTCGGCAGGCTCAACAAGCTTCTGAGCGGAACGGAGAATCTCACCCCTGATAATCCGGGATTCTCGGCTGCTCCTTCTCGACTCTGCTACTAAAATAATACAATCCGGACAAATGTTCAAGTCCGATTTTAAAAACAGAGCGAAAAGCCGTTCCGGGGTTTTTCGGGAATGACCGCCGTAAAAGGTCGGGATTTGAGGCGGAGCCGGAAGTGTTGCGCTATTTGGAGCGTGCGGCTTATATCGGGTGAGAGATTGCAGTCA
>JAIFKL010000165.1 GCA_020049595.1 Desulfobacteraceae bacterium | reverse complement strand
CTGGGCAAATACTTTGTAGAGACGGAACAGCACATCCGCGCAGGAAAGCAACAGCCGGTTCGACAGTCCGAGCCTTCTCAGAAGCCTTCTTGCCTGAAACGGATAAAAACCGAATTGCGGATCAACGTGAACTGAGACAATCTTTTCCGGCGTTTTCCGTGCGGTTTCCTCAATATTCACGCCGCCCTCAGTGCTGGCAATCACGACCGGCTTGCCGGAATAACCGTCCACCGTTACCGCCACATATAATTCGCTGGAAATGTTAGCTTTTTAGCTTATCATTATCTTATCCACCGGCACACCTCTGATCTCGGAACCGGTCATTTTTCCGGCGAGTTCTTTCAGTTCGGAGGCGTCTGAAGCGATTTTGATGCCCCCGGCAAGCCCTCTGCCGCCCACAAGCACCTGCGCTTTCAACATGACCGGATAGCCGATTTCTTCGGCGGCGTCCAATGCCTCCTGCGGCGTTTGAACCACTCTGTGTTTCGGGACTTTGATCCCTGCCGCCTCAAATACTTTTGCAGCTTCATATTCATGTAGTCTCATAATAAATTCCTTAATTTTTTAACCACGAAAACACGAAAAAAAACGAAGATACGAAAAAAGCTTTCGTGTTTTTCGTTCCTTTCGTGCTTTCGTGGTTAAATCTTATAAAAAATCCTTGACACCCTGTCAATTTTAATTAAAAATACAATTAATAATTTAATTAAATTTTCGCAAGAAGAAATCAAAAAAAATAATAATGCTGAATATTGTTTCGCTGACTTCCTTTGACCTTGAGCATCATGAGATATTTGACTGTGTTGCGGCGAAAAAGGTGAAAGAAGCGCAGAAATTGCTTTCTGAGCATACGGTAAATGTGCGAAAACAGGTCATTTCGGGCTATAAGCAGATGATAGAAGATAAAAAGAGTCTGGAGTTTTGAAGGCGTCACTCTATTCCCTCTCCCCTCCGGGGAGAGGGAGAAAAATGAAATTTAACTGCATGGATGAATAGTAAAAGTGGCATTGAAGACAAAAGCGGAATACATTGAATCCTTGCGGAAACTGAATCCGACCGTTTATATGTTCGGCAAAAAAATTACCGATGTGGTGGACAACCCCCGACTGCGGGCTGGCATCGAATCAACCGGCGCAACCTATGAAGTAGCAGAACTTCCTGAATTTCGTGACCTTGTTGTTACCCAAAGCCCGCTCATCAACGAACCGGTCAACCGTTTCACGCTGCCTCCGGCTTCCATCTTCCGGGAAAGCAATGTCAAAAATAAGATAAAAGCGGCAAAACGACTCGCAGGTATTGAAAATTAATTTGTTATTTATTACTCGTTCCCACGCAGAGAGTGAGAATGACGTTAACGTAGAGACGCACGGACGTGCGTCTCTACAAAAAAATCGAAAACATGGAAAAACAATATGATGTGTGTATCATCGGCGCGGGCGTAGTCGGCAATGCCATTGCACGCGAGTTGTCGCGTTATCATATCCGCGTGGCTGTTGTTGAAAAAGAATCAGACGTGAGCATGGGAACGAGTTCCCGCAACAGCGGCGTGATTCACTCCGGCATTCACTACAAACCCGGCACGGTGCGGGCGCGCCTCAATGTTCAGGGCAACGCGATGATGAGTCATTTGTGCCGCGAGCTGAAAGTCAAAATTCAGTATATCGGCAAGCTGACCGTGGCTCAGGATGAAGAAGACATTCAAACTCTGCACAGCCTCAAAGAACAGGGAGAAGCCAACGGCGTGCCGGGTCTGGAAATTCTCGATGCGGCGCAGATGCAGAAGATTCAGCCCGGGGTCGGCGGCATCAAAGCTTTGCTCTCGCCGAGTACCGGCATTATCTGCCCTTACGGTCTGGCTATCGGTCTGGCGGAAAATGCTCATGCAAACGGCGTTGACTTTTATCTGAGTCATGAAGTCAGTCATATCTCGGCAAACGGACATGGCTTCAGAGTCAGAACCGCTGCGGGCGCAGATTTATCCTGTTCTGTGTTAGTAAATGCTGCTGGACTTTACTCAGACCGTATCTGTCGGATGCTCGGCATTACGGAATACTCGATTTATCCCTGCCGGGGCGAATATCTCATTCTCGACAAACGGCTTCAGGGAAGTCTCAATGTGCTGGTTTATCCCGCGCCGAGAAAGGGCGGCGCAGGTCTGGGGATTCATCTCACGAACACTGTTGACGGCAATATTCTCATCGGTCCCAGCAATGAATATGTGGACGAGGCTGATGACTACGCGTGTACGGCTCAGATTATCGAATTGCTCAAAAAAGAGGGACATGAATTGCTCCCGTGGCTTTCCACTTCGGATTTTATCCGCAATTTCTCAGGACTGAGACCAAAGCAGATGCCGCCGGAAGTCAAAGGCTTCAAGGATTTTGTCATTGAAAGCCGGAAAGACGTTCCCGGATTTATCAATCTGGTAGGAATCGAAAGTCCGGGGTTGACCTGTTCGCCAGCGATTGCGCTCATGGTCAGAGATATGGTTGCGGAAAGACTTCCGCTGAGAGAGAAGTCATCGTTTGTTGCGGAGCGTCCGGGCAGAGTGGGATTTTTTCATGAACTCCCGCCTGATGAGCAGGCAGAATTAGTTGAACAAAATCATGACTACGGAGAAATCGTCTGCCGATGCGAGCAAATCACGAGAAAAGAAGTTCTCGACGCGATTCAGAATCCTTTGGGCGTCCGAACTGTGGCCGCGATTAAATACCGCTCAAGAGCAATGATGGGGCGGTGTCAGGGCGGATTTTGTCTCCCCAGAATTGTAGAGATACTACAGAAAGATTTCGGATACAGACCGGAAGACTATATCTTGAACAGTGCGGGTTCGCGTCTGTTTGCGGGCAGTGTTCGTTAGAGATTGGAATAATATGAATACGATAAAGCATGACGTGGTAGTAATCGGGGGCGGACCCGCGGGGCTTGCCGCCGCGATTGCCGCCAGAAAAAGCGGATGCAAAGATGTACTGCTCATTGAGCGAGACAAAAGGCTCGGCGGCATTCTGAATCAGTGCATCCATGACGGTTTCGGGCTTCACAAATTCGACGAAGCGCTGACGGGACCCGAATACGCGCAGCGATTTATTGATGAGTTCAACTCGCTCGGCATTGACTCCATGCTGAGTACCATTGTGCTTTCTGTGGACGGAAAGCGGAATCTCTATGTCAGTTCCCGAAAGAGCCTGACCCGGATTGAAGCCGGTTCCGTGATTCTGTCTATGGGATGCCGGGAGCGCACTGCCGGCGCGATATCGCTGCCCGGAACAAGGCCCGCAGGCATTTACACTGCCGGCGCGGCTCAGAACTTCATCAATCTTCAGAATATCATGGTCGGCAAAAAAGTAGTGATACTCGGTTCAGGAGACATCGGTATGATTATGGCAAGAAGAATGACGCTTGAAGGCGCAAAAGTGGAGGCGGTATTTGAGATTCTGCCTTATCCTTCGGGGCTTGCCAGAAACATTCAGCAATGTCTCAATGATTACGATATTCCGCTTTATCTCAGCACCTCGGTGATTGAGATTCACGGCAAAGAACGTGTGACCGGCGTGACCGTAGCCGGAACAGACAAAAATTTTAAGCCGATTCCGGGGACGGAACGCCATGTTCCCTGCGATACGATTCTGCTTTCCGTGGGGCTGATTCCCGAAAACGAATTGACTCGCGGCGCTGGCGTTCAGATGGAAGCGAGAACCGGCGGTGCCGGCGTGGACGACACCTTTATGACCGGCGTTCCGGGAATTTTTTCCTGCGGCAATGTGCTTCATGTCCATGACTTGGTGGATCACGTTTCAGACGAAGCCTCACTCGTCGGCGAATATGCGGTGCGCTATCTTGACGGCGAGATAAAGCCGCCGGAATCCTATATCAAGATTGAACCCCAGCAGGGCGTGAGATATGTTCTGCCTCAGAAAGTGAGCGGCATGAGAGATTTTACGCTTTCTCTGCGGGTTACAACGCCGTCACGGGACCGCGCCGTGTGGGTGAAAGACGGAGACCGGAAAGTTGCCCGGAAGAAAATGATTCGGTTGCATCCGGCAGAGATGATTCGGATCAACATAAAGAAGGAAAAGCTTCAGGGCGCAAAGGTGCTGGAGGTGAGTGTAGAATGAGCAAAAAAGAACTGACTTGCATTGTCTGCCCTAACGGATGCCAGTTGGAAGCGATGCTTGAAAACAGCGATTCCGGCAGTCTTCAGATAACTGAAATCACGGGGCATCTGTGCGAAAAAGGTCCGGAATGGGCAGAGCAGGAACTCACGCATCCGGTGCGGACGGTTATCAGCAACATCTTGGTAGAAAGCGGCGATCTGCCCTTAGTCAGCGTCCGAACTGACGCGCCTGTTCCCCGAAATATGATTTTTGATGTTATGAAAGAAATCAAAGCAGCGAAAACAAAGGCACCGGTAGCCATCGGGCAGATATTGATAAAACATCCTGCGGGTACGGGCTGCAACATTATTGCTACTAAAAATGTTAGGAATGTTTAGTAGATGTTTGAAAACAGCGTGAGGTCAGATTTTCTGTCCCGAAGGGACTTTTGAAAATAGCTCGGCAATTTATTACCGGGTGAGGAGTTCACATCATTTTTTGAGTCCCGTAGGGACGGCTGAACCGCTTACCCGGCAATAAATTGCCGGGCTATTCTCAGTCGTCCCTACGGGACTGAACAAGATGGGGCGGTCAATTCCTTCCCGGCGATGAATCGCCGGGCTATTCTCAGGTGTCCCTGCGGGACTGACTGCTCTTTTCAAATACTTTCTAAAAAAATGAGTTTTTTTTGATAAGCGGTGTCTAAAATAAATACAGACTCATGGGATGATGCAAAACTTTTGTCGCTGCTCCGGCAGGGAAATGAGGACGCTTTCCGTGCGCTGGTACAGAAATATCAGGCTCGGCTTTTCCGCACGGCTTACGGCATCACATATAACAAAGAAGAAAGCGCTGAAATCGTTCAGGAAGTTTTCCTGAAAGTCTGGGAAAATCTTCACTCGTTCCGAGAAGAGTCAAAGCTTTCTACATGGCTTTACCGCATCACCGTCAATCTGTGTCTGAATTGGAAGCGCACATGGAAACGCCGCTTCAGACATTATCACCAGCCCATCGAAAACCCGGATGGCTCCGAAATCCCTGAACTGACAAATGATGAGGAGCATCCTGAAAGCGCTTTGCAGAAAAAGGAGCAGGAGAAAATTCTATGGGAAAAGATAGGGGAATTGCCGGAAGACGCCAGAGCCATTTTGGTTCTCAAGGAGTGCGAGGGATTGTCTTATGACGAAATCGCCGACCTGCTGAAAATAAAGAAAGGAACAGTGAGTTCCCGGCTCTTCTACGCCCGGCAAAGATTAAAGGAATTGCTGAAAGACTATTTTGACGAAAAGGAGGGCGCATGAGCAAATATCAGAATATCTGTGATTCAATGCTGTTAAGCCGGTTTTTTGATCGTGAACTTGAGCCGGATGAACAGACGCTGGTTCGTGAGCATATCAAATCTTGTCCTTCCTGTCAGAAAATGCACCGGGAACATCAGGCGGTTTCCGATTTTTTCAGAGCCGGTATGGATGAGATTGTCTCTCAGATTCGCTTTGACTCGCTTGAGACAAAGATATTGGAGCAAATTCGGGAGAAACAGATTTCATGGCAGACTAAACTTAAACTTTTCTTTTTATCCAGAAGGATTATCATACCCATCGCTGCAATGGCGGCGATGATGTTTATCTTCTTTTCGCTGACCGTCAAATCGCCGGTTTCTGTCGCGGGTCCCAGCGCGCTGATTACTTCTTTTACAGGAGACATTTCTTCTGTCATGTTTCTGGAAACGCCGGAGTCGCACCAGACAATTATCTGGTTTCAGGAGACATTCTAAGCCCCGTAGGGGCGGCATATTTGTAGTAGCAGCAGCGACGCAGGCCCCGAACAAGCCCCGTAGGGACGAAATATCATATTAACAGATATATCACTCCTACGGAGTTCGGGGCATCTGCGGCTGTTGCGCTACAAATATCTCGCTCCTACGGAGCTACAAATATATTGCTCCTACGGAGCTTATCAGAAACTTTTCGTTCTACCGATTTTTGCTATTGCCAGTGTATCTATGAAATTCAACCAACAAATTCTACTCCTCTTGACAGTAATGCTGACGTTTGCATCAGCCGCATCGGTTCAAGCCGGGACTATCAACATTGTGGTCAAGACGGTTCTCGCGTCTCAGAACACGAAATTTGCCGATCCGCGTTTGTCTGATCTGATTCGGGAATTGGAGTCCGTTTTCCGCTACTCTTCCTATCAACTGCTCAGTCAGAACGCCATGAATCTGAACATGAATCAGACCGGTGCCGCGCCCCTTCCCGAAGACAGGGTATTGAAAATCACGCCCGCACGCATCACTGGAAATCGGGCAGAACTTCAACTGGTGCTTTTTAAGGGTGACCGGCAGATATTTCAGACTGTGATTCAACTCCTTAATAACGGCATGATTACGGTGGGCGGACCCGAATACAAAGGGGGCTATCTGCTTTTTAATATTTCTGTTTCATTTTGAGACATGAAAACGCGAAATAGACAAAATAAGGAAGAAGAAAATGAAAAAAGTTTTTTTTTGTGCAGTTATGTTGACGCTGCTGACGGGTTTCAGCCCTGTCGCAGCAGAGGAAATTACCATTGTGGGAACCGGCAGCGGCATGTCTTTGCTGCAAGCTGTGGGCGAGGCATTCAGCCGCGCCAATCCCGGCGTCAAAGTCGTTGTTCCTGAAAGCATCGGCTCCAGCGGGGGCATAAAGTCTGTGGGCGCGGATAAGTACAAAATCGGCCGTGTCGCAAGGGAGATCAAGGATACTGAAAAGCATTACGAGCTTACCTATCTTCCTTTTGCCAAAATGCCCATTGTTTTTTTCGTCAACAAATCTCTCGGAATAAAAAATCTCACACCCCAACAGATTTGTGACATTTACAGCGGAAAAATCGGAAATTGGAAAGATGTCGGGGGCAAAGATGCGCCGATAAGAGTCATCCGACGGGAAGACGGCGACAGTTCTCTTGAAGTGTTGCTGGCGTCGTTTCAGGGTTTCAGCAATATCACGCTGACAAGCCGCTCAAAAACCACCTTTACAGATCAGGAAACTCTTGAAATTACAGAGAAAACAGAAGGCACTATTGCTTGGGGAGATTATATCAACACCCGAAATTCGGCTGTTGACATCCTGACCATTAACGGCAAAAGCCCGACCGATGCCGACTATCCTTATACCGGCACGCTTGCGCTTATCTTTAAGGAAAAAAACCGCACCGGAGATATAGCAAAATTTGTCGAATTTGCTGTCTCGCCCGCAACTCATGATGTCATCAAAGGAGCAGGCGGTCTGCCGTTTTAGAAATGGTCAGAGGTCAGAGGTGAGGGGTCATACCAATTCGCTTTCAAAAACTGTGTTCTCCGTGTCTGTTTTCAGCCCGGGCGCTTTTCAAGCGGTTTCAGCGATTTGGTCTGTTTTTAGCCGGGCGCTGTACGGTCTTAAAAACCGATCTTTGAAAGCGAATTGGTATCAGATATTTCTCCTCTCGCCGCTGACCCCTCACCTCTGACCCCGAACCCATTATTTTATCATGAAAACCATAAAAAACAAAATTCTGATATGCTTCTGCATCACGGGCGCGTCCATTATCACGGCGCTGGGGATTTTCATATCTCTGATGCTGGACACCGGTCTTTCCCGGCAGTCGGAAATTCTCTCAGATGAACTGACCTGCCTCATAAAGGAAAATCTTGCGGGCCAGCACAATATCTTCAAATCGAAAATTCATCATATCGGAGAAGAAGTCGAAGGGATTACCCAAAATATTTCAAAAGATCACAGGGTCCCCGGATGTATTGAAAAATATCTGATTCCCCGTTTGAACGGGATTCTCGAATCCTTCAAAGACCGCATGGATTTTGCCATCATATTTGATCCGGACGGCAGGCATATTGCCTCATATCCTTCAGATACCGGCGACGATGTTGATATTCACTGGATCGAACAATATTTTCAATCATGGGAACTGGGGAAAAAAGCCCGGGAAATTCTGAAGAATGATTCAGCAGATAAAGAATATCATCTCATCAGCGTCACAAAACATGACGCTGCTTTTACGAAAGCCTTCAGACTGACGGACAGAAATTTCTCAGGACCCGGGCTTATCAGCATTGCATCCGCATCAATTATCAGAGATGATTTCGGCTCTCCCGTTGCTCTCGGAATTACCGGAAGAATACTCAATAACTATGCCGCTCCCCTAGATGAATTTTACGAGGCAACCGGTTTGGACTGTGCAATTTATTTGGAAAATGTTCCGATTGCTCATGCAGGATTTGCCCATAAAGAAGAAAAGCCTGCGACTTCGGAGGAACTCGGCATCAGCAAAGAGATATTGCAGAAAATATATGACGCGAAGCTACCCTCAGCTATTTCTCTGAAAATAGCAGGCAAAAATTATGTTGCTGTCTGTTCTTCTGTCAAGACATCTGAAGGCGAGAACATCGGCGCGATCTCCGTGGGAATGCCTGAAGAAAAATTTATGAAAATCAGCGAGAAAATCCTCTCTCACGGCACAGTGTCGAAAAAAAACATTCAGCATCGGATTTGGCTCATCGGCTGTGTGTCTGTGCTTATTTTTATTGCGGTCTCACTGGTTATCGCCATCAGAATCGAAAGACCCATCCGAAAGATCATCATGGGACTTTCCGATGCCGCAGTGACCGTTATCTCCGCATCGTCTCAGGTCATGACAGCCAGCGAACAGTTGGCATCCGGTACTTCCGAGCAGGCATCGTCAGCGGAGGAATCGCTGGCATCTCTCGAGGAAATGGCTGCCGCAAGCATGGAAACATCTGAACTGACACGGGGTTCCGTGCAGTTGATGAACGACAATATCAAAAAATCCGTCAAAACCGTCATGTCTCTTGTGGAACTGACAGAAAAAATCGCGCTGATTGAAAAAGACGGCGATCAGATTTCCGATATTATCAAAATCATTGACAGCATTGCCTTTAGTACCAACATTCTGTCGCTGAATGCCGCGGTGGAAGCGGCACGGGCAGGAACAGCCGGTTCGGGCTTCGCTGTGGTTGCCGGCGAGGTGAGAAATCTTGCCGCAGATGTGGCAAAATCCGCCAAAACTATTCAGAATCTTTTAGACACCACCATCAAAAGAATTACCGAAAGCGCTTCTGCCATAAAGAGCATGAACAAGGATTTTGAGGGCATTATCCGGTCGGCAACGGTCATGGGAGACAAAACCACAGCGATTACCGAGGCATCCAAAGAAGTGGCGCGGAACATGGAACTGATCCGAAACGGCATTTCCGAAATGGGAAAAATCATCTACAAAAATGCCGCCAACGCCGAAGAATTTGCCGCCGCTTCCGAAGAACTGAATGCACAGGCGGAACATCTGAAATATTATGTGAAAGAGCTGGAGTCAATGGCGGGCAAA
>JAIFKL010000132.1 GCA_020049595.1 Desulfobacteraceae bacterium | reverse complement strand
TCTTTGCTTTGATGTTTCTGTCCGCGCTGCAACTCACGCCGATGCCCACGGGACAGGATGCGCCGTGTCTCGGCAGCCGGATCACCCGCGTGTCAAGACAGAAATACTTTCCGCCGAACTGTGCGCCGAGACCGATTTCACGGGATATTTTCAGCAGCTCGGCTTCCATTTCCAAATCTCTGAACGCATGACCCGATTCGCTTCCTTTTGTCGGGAGATCATCCAGATATTTTGCCGAAGCTAATTTCACAGTCTTGAGCGTCATCTCCGCAGAAGTGCCGCCCACCACAAATGCGAGATGATAAGGCGGACATGCCGCAGTCCCCAGACTCTTCATTTTTTCTTTTGCAAAAGCCGCCAATTTCTGCGGAGTCAGCAAGGCTTTGGTTTCCTGATACAGATAGGATTTGTTGGCAGAGCCGCCCCCTTTTGCCATAAAAAGAAATTTATAGGCATTTCCTTCTGTTGCGTAAAGTTCGATCTGCGCGGGAAGATTGCAGCCGGTATTTTTTTCCTCATACATGGTCAGGGGCGCATTCTGAGAATACCTCAGATTGGTTTTCGTGTAGGCATTGAACACGCCTTTGGCAATGGCTTCTTCGTCGGAAAACCCGGTCCATACTGATTGCCCTTTCTTTCCCATGACAATGGCTGTGCCGGTGTCCTGACACATGGGGAAAATGCCTTCTGCGGCAATCACCGCATTTTTCAGCATTTCAAGCGCGACATATCGGTCATTTTCAGAACTTTCCGGGTCTTTGAAAATCTCTGCCAGGAGTTTCAGATGAGAGGGTCTGAGCAGATGCGAGACATCTTTGAATGCCTGCTCGGCAAGAAGCGTCAGTCCTTCAGGCGCGATCTTGAGCATTTCTCTGCCTTCAAACGAGGCCGCGGAAACATGATCTGTTGTCAGAAGACGGTATTCCGTTGAATCTGCACCGAGAGGAAACATCTCACGGTATGTAAATTCTGCCATTTCAAAGTTCTCCTTGTTATCAACAGGTAAATGTCAGGTGTTAAGTGAGTGAGAAGTGAGAAGTGAGAAATAACACCTGACATTCAAAATTCATGCGATCACATAAAGCCCTCTGCCGACTCTTTTGATCTTGCCCTGCTTGGACGCGCGGTGAACGATGTTGCGGATTTTTTTGTCATTAAAACCGGTTTTATCTTTCAATTCAGCAACATCAATCCCTTTTTTATTCTTTTTGATAATCTTGAGAACGGTGTCGGTCGCGGTCGAATCATCCGGATCGGAAATGTCCTCATTTTTCTCAGGCTCCGAGATTTCAACTTTCCTGGGTTTCCTGCCCCGAGTTTTCTCCTCAGCGGGTTTCTCCTCTTCCGCCGCTTTCTTTTCAGGCTGAGGCTTTTCCGCTTTGACGATTTTTTCCGCAGCCTTCGCGGTTTCTTCGTTCCCGGTTTCCTCGGACATGAGCTGTAATATATTCGTTATAAAAGCCAATGCCGTGTTCAGGTTGCCGTCGGCAGCACTGTCGCCCAGATTTTTCCGCACCAGAAAAGGCAGAAGATTTTCTTCCGTTATCTCGAATGTGATGAATTTGTTTGAACATGCCGAACACTCCCGCCGACGCCGGACATTTTTCTGATCTTTTGTCAGCCTTGAATCAACTACCGCCGTTTCTGCTTTTCCGCATTTGGGACATTCCATAATGTAAAATCCTTTCTGTTTGAGTTATTTTGATAAGATTAAGGGCAGGGATATCTCTATATGCCTGTCCTGCCGACTGTGAACCGCGAAAGCACGAAGTCTGTTTTTATGTTTTGGCGAAAAACACAAAAGGGCATAACATATTTTCGCAGCTTTCATTCCTTTAGTGCTTTAGCGGTTAAATATAAAAAAACCGAGTTCTTATTGCCTTTGAATCGTAACCTTTTTCATCAGCACGGGCTTTTCAGGTTTATCGGACCGGTCCGTCTTCACTGCCCCGATTTTTTTGATCACATCCAAGCCTTTGACCACTTTCCCGAAAACCGTGTGTCTGCCGTTCAGATGAGGGGTCGCGGCAAGGGTGACAAAAAACTGGCTGCCGTTGGTTCCGGGGCCCGCATTGGCCATGGAAAGAAAGCCCGGTCCCGAGTGTTTCAAACCGGGATGCGTCTCATCTTTGAAAGTATATCCGGGACCGCCGGTGCCGTTGCCGACAGGGCATCCGCCCTGAATGACAAAGCCGCTGATGACTCGGTGAAAACTCAGACCGTCATAAAAATTTCCGCCTTTTTCCGTGTCCTGTCTGCCTTCGGCAAGGTTCACAAAATTCCATACCGTTTCAGGGCATTCTTTGGCATAGAGTTCAGCTTCAAAATTCCCGTAATTGGTTATGAAAACGGCTGTAAGGCGCTCCACATCTTCCTTGTAGTCATTTTTTACACCCAGCATAAAAAAACCTCCTGTGAAAATCCGACAATATGATTAAAAATCGGGTAGTGGTGCAGAAGAGGTGATGTTTCGACAGGCTCAATGTTTCGGCAAGCTCAACAACCGCCGATGCCTGAGCGGAGCCGAAGGAACAGGCTCAATGTTTCGACAAGCTCAACAGCCGTGTTTCGGCAGGCTCAACAACCGCCGATGCCTGAGCGGAGCCGAAGGAACTGAGATTCTGGTTGCTGAACCTGTCGAAGCCCGAATCACCTGCTTTTGCACGACTACCAAAAATTGTTAGTCGTCCAAAGGGAGTGACTGCACACTGAACAAACTGAATTTTTTAAAAAAAACTTAGTTTCTGAATCGCAGCCTCGCAGGCTGCATTATTTTACGATAAAGATTTCAGCGTAATGGCGCTCACCGGGCAGATATTCACACAGGCAAGACATTTATCTCCGGGAAGCCTTGATACATCTTCCTCTCCGTAAAAGCTGATAACCGTGTCAATCCCCCTTTTGGCAAACGTCAGAAGCGCAATGCCGTGCGTGGTCCGGCAGACATGAATACACAGACCGCACAGTACGCAGCGGTTCGGGTAATAATTAAAAATCGGATGACTTTCATCTGTCTCCTGTTTTCCGGTTTCCAATACGGCTTTCGGCAACAGAAGCGGATAGTTGGATTTAAGACCGACTTTGAGAAATTTGGCGATTTTCTGCAATTCGCATTTTCTGTTGGCAGGACAGACTTTGCATTCTATAAAATGTCTCGACAGCAGCAGATGAAACGCGCTGCGCTGCAATCGCCTTACAGACGGCGTATCTGTCTTGACTCTCATGCCTTCCCGGACAGTCACAGAACAAGAGGGAACCGGCTTTTTTTCTCCTTCAATTTCCACAAAACACAGCCTGCATGAAGCCTGCGGATGCGCCATATCTTTGACATGGCAGAGATTCGGAATATAAATTCCATTGTCAAGACATGCCTGAAGGAGATTTTTTCCTTCTTCCGCTTCAATTTTTTTATCGTCTATCAGGATGTTGAGCATCATTGTTATATTGTCCTCAAGAATATCGCACCGGACGCGGAGCGTCCGGGCTGCATTCCCACGCAGAGCGTGGGAACGAGAACGAGAAAGAACGTAGGATCGCCGGCCGCCGCGCCCTTACGGATGACTTTCCTTTGTTGCGGGGCGTTCAATAACAGGTGCCAGTTCCGGGGGCGAGACTTTCCGCACCGCATCATACTGGGGCGGACACGCCACCATGCACTCGCCGCATTTGACGCAAAGAGCCTGATCTATGCCTTTTTTCCGATTCCGGGTGGTGAACACCGCATCCACCGGGCAGCAGCCCACGCAGGCGTCGCAGCCCCGGGCGCATTTGTCCAAATCAATGTAAAACGCGGTCAGGGGGCGGCACATTTTGCCCGGACATTTTTTCTCTCTGATATGCGCCTCGTATTCATCACGGAAATAGCGGATGGAAGTCAATACCGGATTCGGCGCTGTTTTGCCCAGACCGCAGAGAGAGCCGTCTTTTATGTCTTCACTCAGCGATTCGAGCGATTCAATATCTCCCTCTCTTCCTTCCCCTTTTGTGAGACGATCCAATATGCCCAGCAGATGACAGGTGCCGATTCGGCAGAATGTGCATTTTCCGCAGGATTCTTTTTGTGTGAAATCAAGGAAAAAGCGGGAGACATTCACCACGCAGGCATCTTCGTTCATCACGACCATGCCTCCGGATCCCATCATCGCGCCTGCTGCGGTAAGCGAGTCAAAATCAATGGGTGTATCTAAAAAATGCTCCGGAAGACATCCGCCCGAAGGCCCGCCGATCTGAACCGCTTTGAATTTCTTTTTATTCGGAACGCCGCCGCATATATCAAATATAAGGGTTCGCAGCGAAACGCCCATGGGAATTTCCACCAGACCGGCATGAAGCACATCGCCGACTACGGAAAAAATAGCGGTTCCGGGACTGTTTTCCGTGCCGATGCTTCTGTACCAGTCAGCGCCGTGTTCCAGAATGGGCGGAACAGAAGCCAGCGTTTTGACATTGTTGATAACCGTCGGCTCTCCTCCCAGTCCTTTTTCAACCGGATACGGCGGACGATGCAGAGGCATTCCTCTTTGTCCTTCAATGGACTGAATCAGCGCGGTCTCCTCTCCGCAGACAAAGGCTCCGGAACCCTGAAACACGCTGATGTCGAGATCAAAGCCGGTTCCCAGAATGTTTCCGCCGGCTAATTTCAGTTCTTTTGCCTGCTCAATCGCTTTTGTGACAAGCTTTACGGCAAGGGGATATTCTGCCCGCACATATATCAAGGCTTTCCGAGCGCCTACGGTATAAGCGCAGATCATCAGCCCTTCCAATATCTGATGCGGATTGCTCTCCAAAATCGTCCGATCCATGTATGCGCCCGGATCGCCTTCGTCCGCATTGCAGATGACGATTTTATTCTCTCCGTGAGCGCGCCTTGCCAACGCCCATTTTCTCCCCGTTGGAAAACCTGCGCCGCCCCGCCCCCGCAGTCCTGATTTCTCTATCTCGGCGATGACCTGCTCCGGCGGCAGTTCAAGCACCTTTACGAGCGTTTCATATCCGCCCTCGGCAATGTATTCATGGATGTCTTCAGGATCAATGCGCCCGCATTTTTCCATAATGATCCGTTTTTCCTGATTAAAACGGGGAAATTCCATGACCGAGGGAATCAGTTCGTTGATTTCTGTCGCGCCGTAAACATGCTCAAACCGGGGGTCTCCTTCTTTCAGAAAGAGATTGGTCAGCATTTTTGCCTTTCCTGCCGTTACCTGATGGTAGAAAATGGGCGGAAATCCTGAGGCTGGGTGATCTATGACAACCACCGGTTCTGCATAGCAATGCCCCGCACATCCGACCGTGTGAATTCGGGCTTCGATGTTTTGTTCGGCAAGCGCGTCCTCAAAAGCTTTTTTTGTCTCCATCGCTCCGGAAGCAATGCCGCAGGTTGCCATGCCGATGTGAATCTTGGGAACAGCGGCTTCTTTGAACGCATTCCGCCGCGCCTTTGCTTCTTCCCGAATCGCTGTCCAACACTGATGCAATGTCTCAGTCATTTATCACCTAAAATAAGGTTCGGGGTCAGAGGTGAGAGGTCAGAGGTTCCGCCTCTTACCTCTTACCCCTCACCTCTCACCCCTTACCTTTTCCCTTTCTGCCTTTTCTTTTTCTATGCGGATACGCAAAAGAAGTCCTTCCACCTTGCTGGGTGCCATGTGTCCGTGAACCGTGTCGCCGATCAGGGCTACCGGCGCAAGCGCGCAGCATCCCACACATGCCACTCTCTCAATGCTGAATTCCCTGTCCGGCGTGGTCTGCCCTTCTCTGATTTCAAGCTTGCGTTCAAAATTTTCAAGAATGACATCTCCGGCCTTCACATGGCAGGCGGTTCCCATGCAGACCTTGACGGGATGTCTCCCCGGAGGATGAAAGCGGAACTGATTGTAAAAAGTTGCAACGCCGTAAACTTCGCAGACCGGAATTTCCAAATGCGCCGCAACCGTATTTATGGCTTCCGGCGGGAGATATGCCTGCTTTTCCTGAATCATCTGAAGAATGGGGATAAGGTTTCCTCTCGCCTTCTCAAACGCCGCAACACGGGAACGAATATCTTTCTCTATGGCTTCCTGTTCGCTGAGAATCTCTTCATGCGCCATCGTGGACACCTCACAATCTCTCAAATCTTTTCCAATGCGCCGTAAACAGCCTGAATCCTGTCTCTGAGCAGAAAACAGCATCTCTCCAATATCCTGCATCCGAGCGAAGCATTTGAAAGCATCATATTCCGCAAATCCGACCCTTTCATGACCACAACTTTTGTCGCCTTCTGACAGGTGGCAGAAGACATGAGAACATGAGATTCGCCCAGCAGCGTGGACCAGCAGCCCAGAACTCTTCCTTTTCCCAAAGCCGCGATCAGCACACTTCCTTTCCGTTCACCCAAATCTCTTGATCTTTCAAGAAATACATGCCCTTCGCAAATAACGTAAATGTATTCCCCGTAGTCATGCTGCCGGAAGACATATTCTCCGGCTTTATATGTTTCTATCCGGCAGAGTGCGGCAATCTTTTCAATATCCTCTTTTCCCAATCCCTTGAAAAATTCGCAGTTTTCAAGGGCATGTTCAATCTCTGAACAATTCATTTTGCTCCTCAACCATTAAAAATAAAAACAACCGCGAAAACACGAAAGATACGAAAAACACGAAAGACATTCTTCTCCTTGTCATTCTGAGCGCAGCAAAGAATCTCTGTAGAACGGGTTTGAAACCCGTTTTACGATGGAGAAGAATCTCTGTAGAACGGGTTTGAAACCCGTTTTATTTTTATGTCATGTCATTCTGAGCGCAGCGAAGAATCTCTGTAGAACGGGTTTGAAACCCGTTTTACTTTTATGTCATGTCATTCTGAGCGCAGCGAAGAATCTCTGTATAACGGGTTTGAAACCCGTTTTACGATGGAAATCGTGTTTTCGCTGTTGTTTTTTTAATAAAATGATCGCGTTTCAGTTTTTATAGCTCCCTATATAAAAATAAAAACCAAATGTCAATCTTTAGCTTATCAATTTTCAGCTTGCCAATTCGTCAAACTTGCAGCTTAACATAATCATGTCTTCTTCCAGCGAGGTTTTGACTTTATAAGGCAGACTTTTAAACAGCCGGATCATTCCCTGATTGCTGGGCGCGGTCACGGCGAACAAACCTGCAATGCCGTTATCGCGTGCAGCTTCCGCCAATTTTTTGATCAGAATCCTGCCCAGGCCTTTTCCCTGATAATCTCTGCTCACTGAAAAAGCCACTTCTGCCATGTTGGTTGCCTGATTGAGCAAATAGTCTCCCAGCGCCACAACTTTTCCGAAGCCGAATTCTCCCACAAGTGCAAGCATTGTCAGGTCTTTCACATAGTCAATCTGAAGCATTCCTTCAAGATCATCCCGCAGAAAACTCCGTTTTTCATGGAAAAATCTGGAAACCACATCTTCTTTGTCCAAATTGTAGAAATGCTCCTGAATGCGTCTCTCGTCAACGGTTTTTGCGGCACGGAAAGTGATCTGCTCGCCTTTGATGATCTGTGTGTCTTCCAACCTTACCGGATACACACCGTGAAGCGATTCTTTCAGCGTGCGATCCGGACTGAGCAGCCCCATTTTCTTTGCCTCAAAAAAGAGTTCTTCCCGGAAATCGGGATGTGCAATGCTGATCATGCCCATGGCTCTTTCCTGAAGGCTTTTGCCGAAAAGATTGAACGCGCCGTATTCCGTAACCACATAGTGTGCATCTCCTCTCGGCACGACCACTGCCGCGTCGTCGAGTCTCGGAACAATACGGCTCCGTTTTCCGTCTGTCGAAGTGGAAGTCAGCATCAGGATGGATTTGCCTCCTTCGGAGCGGGCTGCCCCCCGGATAAAGTCAAGCATACCGGTTACGCCGGAAAAATGATTGTAATGAAGCGCGTCCGCAGCCACCTGTCCGGTCAGATCCATAGTCATTGCCACATTCAGGGAAACCATTTTATGATGACGGGCAATGATTCCCGGATCATTGACATAATCCGAAGGATGAAACTCAATCGAGGGATTGTCGTCCAAAAATTCGTAGAGATACTGAGTTCCCATTGCGCCGCTTGCCACCAATTTCCCGTCATTGAAGCCTTTTTTCCGATTGGTGATGACGCCCTCGGAAACCAGACGCATGATGCCTTCGGTGACATATTCGGTATGAATGCCCAGATCGTTTTTGCTGGAAAGTGCCAGAAGCGTTGCCTGGGGCGTGGCACCGGGGCTGATCTGTATCGTGGAGCCGTCGTCAATGAGCCTTGCAATCTGCCGTGCGATAAGATTTGCCGATTCCCGCTCCGGCGGTTCTGCAACAAAAATCAGGTCTTCTTCATGTTCCACAATGACATCCACGTCGTTGACATGAATGAAACTCTGCCCCAGCACCCGGGGCATTCTGGGATTTGCCTGCACAATCACCATATCGGCAGTCCGTGCGGCGGCAAGAGAAATATCCACGGAAATGCCCAGACTCATCCATCCGAAATCATCCGGCGGAGAGACCTGAATCAGCGCGACATGGATGGGAAGTTTTCTGCTTTTGAACAGGCGCGGCACAGCAGAAAGGTTCATGGGCGTGATAAAACGCATTTTGTCCTCAAGTCCTTTTGCCTTGCCGGATCCGAGATAAAAGGAGCGGATATTGAACTGGCTTCCGGCATTGTCCGCTGTCAGTGTCAGGGGAATGCTTTCCAAAGCCAGCAGACGCACGATCTCAAGGTCTGTGACACACTTGGAAGCCTCTGAAAGCGATTTCAGCAAATGCTGAGGCTCTCCGCAGGAAGAGCCGATGAAAATTCTCTGTCCCGGGCGGATCAGCCTTATGGCTTCTTCGGCGCTGCGTTTTTTTTCAATATAATTGTCTGCCCAGTATGTGTTTTTTCTCTCCATATATGTATCCTCTTTTGTAGCGGTTCAGAAAGATTTGACAAGCCCGCTCCGTCTCTTTTTAATAAGATTAATAAGAAGACATAAAATGACATAAGATGATAAAATTTGTCAAATCTTTATTATTTTTTTTTGATATTATCTCTTCTGAGCGTTTTTTGCTTATCCTGAGATAAAAACGCAAAGCGGCAATTCCTGCCCCGAAGCGTTCAAAAAATTATTCAAGCCGCTTGTATTTCCAAAGATTTTGTTATTTAGCTTATCTCGTCAGAATTAGCAAGAAAAAGTGTGATGGAGAAGAAAAAAATCTGAAACACGGAAGTGTGAAAAAAACGGAAAGACACGAAAGGACTGTAACGCTGCCTCGTACAGGATTTTCTTTTCAGCAAAGTCAAGCGGGTTTCAAACCCGCTTTACAGATTCTCGCGCTCCGGAGTGCTGAAATGCCTGATTTTATAATCTGATTTTATAATCTGATTTTATAATCTGATTTTATAAAAGGGTTCAGCATACAACTTACAACCAATTTCCTATTAAGAGAAAAGGCGCCCAGTATGCCGGATGTGAATATTTTTTTTGGCTGAGGAATTTTTTCTGTGCATTTTGAAGGGCTTTTGCTTTTGAACTGCCTGAAATTCTAAGTTCTTTGTAAAATTCTGTGATAAGAAGCGAGGCAGATTCGTCATAGACAGACCACAAAGTCGCAACCGCGCTCTTTGCGCCTGCTTTC
>JAIFKL010000220.1 GCA_020049595.1 Desulfobacteraceae bacterium | reverse complement strand
CCGCCGAGAGACAGTGTTGCGCCGACCAGCGCGGCGAGCAGCACTCTCGGAAAGCGAATCTGCCAGATAATGGCATTCAGCATGGCATCGCTTTCATCCCGCCCCAGCAGGGAATTTATCACCGTTTTTACGCCGCTGCGGGTAGAGCCTATGCAAATCCCGAAAAGCATGGACACAAGCAATAAAATGAGTAAAGAGAGTGAAACAATCAGCAGACGTTTGAGAACAGAGGGGCTTTTGAGATTCATCAGAAAAATCCGTTCTCACCGGTCCGCTGTCCCCGGACCGCATAAACCGGGTCGGAAAACCGCATCTCAGAGTAGTATTTGTCATCAGCAGGGCGAGGCAATCCTCTGCTTGAAAATGTTTCGAGGTTTTCATACATGCCGGAGCTTTTCCATTTCAGTTCAAATTCGATGCCTGCAATGCTTTCAAGACTGATGATGTTCAAATAATTTCTCCGTTTTTTTTTGCGAATATTTCCCCGAAATAAATTTCGGGGCTGAAAGCTCAAGCCTGCTGAAGCAGGCTGTCCGAACCCGGGACACAGCACGCTTCAGCGTGCTTCGGCTCTGAGACGGGGGATTTATCCCCCGTTTCCTGTCCCCGAAATAAATTTCGGGGCTGAAAGCTCAAGCCTGCTGAAGCAGGCTCTCCGAAACATACAGCACGCTTCAGCGTGCTTCAGCTCTGAGACGGGGGATTTATCCCCCGTTTCCTTCGCGATTTATCCCTTCGCGATTTATCGCCCGAATCAATTCTCAATTCTAAATATCAAAGCTGAATCCGACCACCGTTATGTCGTCCTGCCTTTCTTTTTTGCCTTTATGCTCGTTAAAAGCCTGAAGAAGCTTTTCTCTCTGTTCTGAAAAACCCAGAGCCGCATTTTCCCTCAGCAGTTCCAGAAAGCGTTTGCTGCCGAGCCGGCGGTCGTCTTTTTCTCCCAACTGATCCGAATACCCGTCGCTTGCCATGTAAAAACTCATTCCTTTTTCAATTTTGACCGTATGGTTTCTGTAAACAAATTCCAGGTCCGAATGCTTGTAGCCGATACTCTGTCTGTCGCCTTTGACGACCGTAGGCACATTGTTTTGAAGATAAATCAGCGGGAGCCGCGCCCCCGCATAAGTCAGAGAAAAAGAACCGGTAAAATAGGCGAGTTTGGGTTTGATAAAACAGACTGCCGCATCTAATCCGTCATTGGAAAGCGCATATTCCGTATCCTGATGAAGCGATGTTTTGACAATAAAATTCAGTCTGTTGAGGATTTCAGCCGGATCACGGCACCCTTCGTCTTTTGTGATGCGCCGCATTCCCGATGAAGCAATAATGGTCATAAACGCGCCGGGAACGCCGTGTCCGGTGCAGTCAATAATTGCAATAATCATACCGTCTTCAAAAGAGTCTGCAAAAATAATATCGCCGCCCACAATATCTCTGGGCATCCAGATGAAAAAACTGTCCGGGAGATATTTCTTCATGTTCTCCGGGTTCGGCAGCAGGGAGGACTGTATCATCTTTGCATAGCGTATGCTCTCCATGGTCTTGTTATTGGCGGCTTCGGCAGCGCGGCGGGCGGTTTCCTCTTTTTCAAAAAGATTCTCCAGACGGGTTTTTGCCTCCTGAAGTTTCATCTCGACCCGTTTGCGTTCCTCGTTTTCTACTTTCAGCAGTTCATTGGCTGTTTTCAGTTCCTGTGTGCGTATTTCCACCATTTCTTCAAGATGGTCTTTGTGTTTTTTTAACTCCTCCTCCGCAAGCCTGCGCTCCGTGATTTCTTTTCGGACCCGCTTGTTGGAATCCCTGAGGGCTTCGGTGCGCTTGAATATCTCATCTTCCAGATGGTTGCGATAGTAATGAAGTTCCAGATGGAGACGCACGCGGGCGCTGACGGTCGGCGCGCTGATGGGCTTTGTGATATAGTCAACCGCGCCCAGTTCAAAGCCTTTGACTTCATTTGCCTCTTTGCCCATGGCTGTGACAAAAATCACAGGAATATCATGCGTTTTCGGATTTGATTTCAGCAGCCGGAGAATTTCGTATCCGTCCATACCGGGCATCATGATGTCTAAAAGAATCAGATCGGGAAGGTCATCCGATTCAACACATTTCATTGCCGCTTCACCGCTTCTGGCACCGATGAGTTTGTATTTCCCTTTCAGCACTTCTGCCAGTATCCTGATATTGTCCTGTTCGTCATCCACGATCAGTATTTTCTGCTTTCTGACATCATCCTGCATTTCTTTCTCCTTCAAGGGAAATCCCGAGAATAATAGCAATGTCTTCCAATGTGCTTCGGGCTTCATCGAAATCGTAGCCCGACAGCCGGGCTTCCAATTTGCGGGCTTCTTCGCCGACTTCATAAGCACTCAGATGGGGTTTGAGCAGTTCAAAGCAGGATTCGGCTTCTATGTCATTTTCCATGATCAGTTTTTCAAGTTCTGCCAACTGACGGGCAAGTTCAGGCAAGGCGATTTTGTCCTCGCTTTCAGGAGCAGGTTTTTTTTCGGCTGTTGCTGATGTCTGAGCGTCCTGCAATGTTTCCACCGATTTAAGCACACAAATCAGTTCTTCTTCCAATTTGCGAATGGCTTCTGCGATGTCATCCGATCTTTTTTTTTCAATCGCGATTTCCAGCATTCGCGCCGCGTCCTGAAGCTTTGTCGCTGAAAGATTGCCTGCCATGCCTTTCAGCGTATGGACAAGCCGCTGCGCCAGTTCAACATCTGCGCGGGAAAGCGCATTTCGGATGTCATTTGCAATCCCCGCATAATTCTGAGAAAATTTCTGAAGGAGGGTGATAAAGAGTTTCCGGTTTCCCTGCAATCGCTGCAATGCGGACTCCACATCAATCGCCCTCAATATCAATTCGTTGCGCGTCAGTGAATCGCTTTCCGGGCTGACAGCTTTTGTCATGTTATGATTATGACTTCTTATTGAAAGCGGGGCAGAGTTGTCATCGCTTTCTTTTTTTATCCATTTCTGCAATACAGCAAAAAGATTTTCGGGAATAATGGGCTTGGAGATAAAATCATTCATGCCAGCGTTCAGACATCTTTCCCTGTCGCTCTTCTCGGAATAGGCGGTCATGGCGATGATGGGGACAGGGGGCAGGTTGCAGGGAGCAGGTTGCAGGTCGCCTGTTCCCGGTCCCCTGCCCCCTGCTTCATACGCCCTGATAGCTCTTGTCGCCTCAATACCGTCCATTTCCGGCATGGAGACATCCATCAGCACCGCATCATACATGAAGCCGGCTGCGGCAGCTTTCTGAACCGCTTCAACTGCCTGTTCTCCGGTATTTGCCGTATCTGTCTGAAACCCGAAACTGTTCAGGATCATGTCAGCCACTTCCCGATTGATAGGATTGTCTTCTGCTAAAAGAATCCTCACCGTTCTGTGCTGGCGCGGGACCGGGGTTCGGGGTTCGGGGTTCGGGGTTCGGGGTGAGTCCCCTTGCCCCCTGCCCCCTGACCCCTGCCCCCTGACCCCTGACCCGTTTATCATTTTTTCAAAAATGTCTCTGACGATCTCATCCAGCACGGATAATTTCAGCGGATTGTTCAGATAGGCGTTTACCCCTGCCGCAGTTGAGGCTTTCATCTCCCGCTCGCTGAAAAAAGGCGTTACCAGAATAACGGGAACCTGATCAAATCCGGGCATCTCCCGTATTTCCCGACACAGGGAAATACTGTCCGGCTCGGAAGTCTGCCCTTTAATCAGAATCAGATGATAGGTATTTTTCGGACTTTTCTTCAGTTTTTCTGTGACATCCGCCGCAGCAGACAGCTTTTCCGGTTCAAAACCGCAGGAAACCAGCATGTCATAAAGGAACTGCCCGCTTTCTTTATCTTTATCCGCGATCAGGGCTTTTCCTTTCGCCCTCTCTCCTTTGGAGAGGGAGGAGGGGGTGAGGTCAAATTTAAGCGTAAAAGAAAAAATGCTTCCCTTTCCGAGCGCGCTTCTGACCTGAATTTTTCCGCCCCCCATCAGACGCACCATGGTCTTGGAGATGGCAAGCCCCAGACCGGTCCCGCCGTATTTTCTGGTGGTGGACGCGTCTGCCTGCGTAAAAGCGGAAAACAGACTGTCAAAGTTTTCCTCAGATATGCCGATGCCGGTATCTTTTACGGAAAAAAGCAGTTCGGCATGATTTTCCTTTATTTCGGCGCAGGAAACCCTGACCGCAATTTTGCCGGCTTCGGTAAATTTCACGGCATTTCCTGTCAGGTTGATCAGCACCTGTTTCAGACGCTGGGGGTCTCCGACAAGCATATCCGGAACATCCGGGGTTTTGCCGATCATGATTTCAATATTTTTGAGTGCAGCCTGATCTCCGAACAGGTCTGCCAAATTGTCGAGAATACTCTGTAATTGAAAATCTGTTTTTTCCATGACAAGTTTTCCGGCTTCGGCTTTGGAGAAATCAAGAATATCATTGAGTATCCCGAGAAGCGCACGGGCAGAGGTTTTTACTTTCCCGAGATAATTTTTCTGTTTCGGCGTCACTTCGTTTTCAAGGAGCAGGTCTGTCATGGCAATGACGGCATTCATGGGTGTTCTGATTTCATGGCTCATATTTGCCAGAAAACGGGTTTTTGCCTGATTGGCAAGCTCTGCCGCGTCCTTTGCCTGACGGAGAACATCTTCCGCCTGTTTGCGCCGGATCGCCGCGCCCAGGGTATCCGCCGCGGCTTTCAGAATTTCCACTTCCGCAGGAAGCCATTCCCGTTCCTGTGAGTATTCCTTGAACATGATAGAACCCCACCAGTTTTTGCCTTCAAATACGGGAACAATAGCGATGGAAACAATGCCCTGCAATTTTAACACGCTGCGTTCTGCCGGAGGGAATTTTTTCACCAGACCGTAAAGCACGTCTCCTTTTCCCAGAATTTGCTCCCACCGGCTGATACCTGCTTTTTTGCAATAAATTTCAAGAATTTCCAGACTGCCCTTTCGGACAGTTATATCAGAACTTACCCAGTTGCGGCGCCGGATCATGGTCAGCGCATTGTCGGCATCCCGCCGGTTTTCAAAAACAGAAACACAACTGACGCCCGTGCCTTTTCCCAGATGCGCCAGCACGTCATCCGCCTTGTTTTCCCAGTCCGGGTGCTTGAGAAAAGCATCTGCGGCATAAGCAACCGCCTGTAAAATCGCATCCCGTCGGCGCAGGGCTTCTTCCATTTTTTTGCGCTCTGTAATATCTATGGTGATGCCCACCATGCCGGAGACCTTATCCGCTTCATCCCGATACGGAACTTTCGTGGTCATTGCCCATCTGACATCGCCGCCGGGGAGCGAAACCGGCTCTTCCATGTTCAGAACCGCTTTCCCGGAATTTACAACCTGACGGTCGGTTTCCCGGTTGCTTTCAGCCCGGGCCTTTGAAAAAAAATCGTCATCTGTTTTACCGGCAATATCTCTGTCGGCTACCCCGACCATATCTGCAAATGCCTTGTTTGCAGCCAGATAACGCAGTTGGCTGTCTTTGAAATAAACGGTTGCGGGAATGGAATCCACCAGACAGCGCAGCAACGCCTGCTGTTCGGACATTTTCTGTCTTGCCTGCATCCGCTCGGTAATATCTCTTGAACATCCCACAATGCCCACGAAATTTCCGTGTTTGTCAAAAAGCGGGGTTTTGCATACTTCCAGATAAACCTCTTTCCCGTCAATCCGAAGCATTTCCGTAAATATGGAAGCTTTTCCTCTGTCGCGGGTCTGAATGTCGCTGTCAATCAGAATTTCGCCGAAACCGTCTTCATGCACAACAGGTCTGTAAAACGGCGCTATCTCCGAATCGGTTTTTCCGATACATTCTTCCTGAGAACATTTCAATATTTTATCACAATGCGGCTTGCTGCTGAAAAGATATCTGAAATTTTTATTTTTAAAATAAACCATATCCTCCATCTGGTTTGTCATAATATTGAGGATATGTCCTTGGTATTGAAGCCTTGCTTCGGCGCGGCGGCTTTCGGCAACCTTTTTTTCAAGATCATTCACCAGCACTGACAATTCTTCATAGGTGGGTTTTTGTTCCATCATGCCCCATCCTCAGAAATGTGCGGACAAAAAATACAAACCCCGCCGACAGGGTTTCTTGCAGTCATAAATATGATACTGTTGAAACACTTCAGGGGGGCTGATGTTCGGGGCAGTGTTTTCAATAACAGCGGTTCTTTCCGCAAAAGGGGCAGAGGGATTTTCTTCATCATCAGGGAATTTTTGTCCGTTTTTGTTCTGAGTCAGTTTTGCCTGAAGTCGCTGACAGCATGGAATAAATTTGAAATAAAAATCACCCTGCACAGTGCCGTTCCCGTCTGAAGCGGGGTCGGGAACAATACGGATTCCGGGTGCGCCGGCGTGCGCATCATATCGGTGAAATAAAGATAACAGAATGAAAAAATACTGTAAAACGGCTCAGGTGAACGTATAAAATCCGATAGCCACGTCATAAGCTTTGTCAATGGGATTTTTCGGGTCTCTGGAAAGAAACTCGGTTCCGACATTCAGCCCCATGACGGTTTTGACCCTCACCTCCTTTTTAATCAATGTTTTTTGTGGGTTATCAAGATGAAACTCCACAAGCAGTATATCGCCGATTTTCAGATTCGCCTGTTCCTCTATTTTCAGTTTCAGTCCGGAACGGGAGAGGTCTTTTACGGTCATCGGGTGTTTGACATCCTCGCCTTCTGAAGTATAAAAGCCCTGAATACTGACATACTTGCGATAAAACTGCCTGCGCTCCAGAAGTACCGTATGAGAATGGCCGCATGCACAGGTATGCTGGATTCTGACCGCTTTGTTAATGTCTTTATATTCATGAACATCGGCTGTCGTGGCTTTTTTACACTTCGGACATACGAATGTCGCCATATTATCATTATTTATAAATACTTTCTGTTCTGACATCTTTCTATCCCTGAAATTCATATATTTATTTTGACGGGTTATGAAAACATGATACTGACGCTGTTTTCCTCAATAACTGTAGTTTGTATTATAATAGCATATTTTAATTTTGTCAAAATATTGCTGCATTTCGGAATCAAGCCCGCAGAGGCAGCCATAAAGGTGGACACGCTTCGCTTTGTCCACCCTACATATCCTACATATCGCCCACAACCATGTAGGGCGGACAAAGCGCAGCGTGTCCGCCGAATGTTATATGTAAAACGCCCGGCTTAAAATAGATGAAACCCGTTCTACAGTTCTACAGTAGGGCGGACAAAGCGCAGCGTGTCCGCCCTACCGGTATCGGTGTAAAACGCCCAAGCTGAAAATAGTTATCTGTTTTCAGCCGGGGCCGTTCTGTAGAAAAAAAGGCGGACACGCTTCGCTTTGTCCGCCCTACATCTACATCGCAGGGTGTCCGGCGCGGGGAAATTTCTCCGGAGCGGTGTGCCGCCCGCGGCAGACACCCCCCGGCCCCCCTCAAGGGGGGATTCTGATGTTCCATGCCCGCAGGGGTATCATTTTTCGTGATTTCGTATCTTTCGCGTTTTCGCGGTTCATTTTTTTATTGCTATTTTAATCATTATTTAGGATAGTTCATCAAAAAAAGTTTTAAACCCTGCTCAAAACGGACGGAGGAAAAATGGAAGATTTGATAAAAGCATTGAACAGCGATGATGAAGTCGAAAGAATTTATGCGGCGCAGGACATCGCTGAAAGCAAAAATCCCGAATTGACAGAATTTTTGTTAAAACGGCTGTCAGCAGAGGAATCCCAGGCCGTCAAAGATGCCATTATTTTTGCGCTCGGAAACCTGTCGTGTTTTGAAAATTATCCCATGATTTTCAGATTGTTCCGCTCTCCTGATGCGTATCTGCGAAATGCCGCCATCGGTATTTTCGCTTCGGAAGGGAAAAAGGCTGTTGAATTCCTTTCCTCCCATCTGAACCACTCGGACAGAGAGGTGCGGAAACTTATTCTTGATGCGCTGTTTGCAACAGGCGATCCTGACGCGGCAAGGGCGATCCGCCAAAGTCTGCATGATTCATCTCTGAATGTGAGAATTACGGCTGCGGAATATCTCGGGCGCATGGCAGATGAAGAAAGCGCAGATGAACTGCTTGCAATACTTCAAAAAGAAACCGAGCCGATGCTGATCACGGCTGTTTTGGAATCTCTTTCCGTGACGGAAAATCAGGAAATTATACGAAAACTTTTTTCCTTTTTTGCGCCCGAGTGTGACTTCAGCCGTACCGATACGCTGTATATGCCGCAACTGATATATCTCTGGGCAAAAACCGGGGACTCGGAACTTTTGTTCAAAATGATTGACGCGCTCAAGCCTTTTGAGATATATGAAGAAGATATTGTTCACGCGCTTGAACAGGCAGAAGAAAGATTTACGGGTATCTGCAAAGAAGCGCACATTTCCGAACTGATAAAGAAGATCATGGAACACACTGAAAATAAAGAAATTTATGCTTTATGCAAAAAATTGGAAACACGAAAGCAGGAAACATTATAGGAATTACGCAGTTGAGACCTCACCCCCCTGCCCCCTCTCCGAGGGAGAGGGGGTTAGGTTGCCGCTTAACTTAACGGCACTGTTGGGCAAAGTCCGCCCTGCAAGATTCGGGATTATCGTGTTTCAGTTTTGAATGATCTAAGGAGCAAAAGTGTCAAATATTACTGCCAGCGAATTTGAAGCCCTGAGTGATTTCATCTACCGCAAAACAGGCATAAAGTTTGAAGTCAAGAAGCTTTATTTTATCTCCAAACGCATACAGAAACGCATGGATGCGCTGGGCGTCGAAACGGTTTCCGATTATATCAGAATGCTCAGGTTTTCTGATCCTAAAAATTCAGAATTTCAAATGCTTACCGATCTTCTGACCATAAACGAAACGTATTTCTTCCGGGATTTTTCCCAGCTTCAGGCTTTCGGCGAGGATTGTCTGTCGGAGGTTGCAAGCCAAAAAGCGGCGCGGGGCGACCGGAGGCTCAATATCTGGTCTGCGGGATGCTCCACAGGGGAAGAGCCTTATACGCTGGCAATTATTCTGCTTGAAATGCTTGATAATATCGCTGCATGGAACATCAGCATTCTTGCCGGCGATATTGATCTCACCGCGCTTGAAAAAGCCAAAAAAGGCATCTATTGGGAGAGAAGCCTGCGGGATATGCCTCCGGAATATCTTCAGCGGCATTTTCATAAAAATTCCGACGGTTCATACAGTGTTTCCGAGCGGATACGAAAGATGGTAGCGTTTGAACATATTAATCTTTCCGAAAAAGAAGCCATACGGAAAAAAAAAGAATTTGATTTTATATTCTGCCGGAATGTGCTAATATATTTTGATGATACGTCAAGGAAGCGGCTGGTGGATCAGTTTTATGTCGCGCTCAATCCGGGGGGTTATATTTTTCTCGGATCAAGCGAATCGGTGGGGAGAATCAGCACAGCCTTTAAAATCAAAAGGGCGGGCGGGTTTATTGTTTATTCTAAGTGATTCAGCGTGTTTTTTTTGCCACGAATGCACACGAATCTTTCACGAATAAAAAAACACGAAAATATGAAAAAGAATTTCGTGTTTTTCGTGTTTAAATTTCGTGTCCATTCGTGGCTGAAAAAAACAGCACACTTTAAGGAGAAAGACATCGCTATGGAAAAAAAAGAGATTGCAGCATTATTATCGAAGCATCAGGAAGAGATTCTG
>JAIFKL010000073.1 GCA_020049595.1 Desulfobacteraceae bacterium | reverse complement strand
AAAAGGGGGAAACCGTCTTTTAATACGAGTAATACGAGGAAATCAATTCATTGGAAATTCTAATCGTCGGAAAAAATATCGTCTCTGCCGAATGGATCGCACAAATCGCGGAAACCTGCGGTCATCAGGTGGATTTTGTCTCAACAGGCAAAGATGCGCTCAGGAAAGCGGACGCGAAAAGCTTTGATCTCGTACTGTTGGATATTTCTCTCCCCGATATAAAAGGATATGAATTGATTCCCGAATTGAGAAGATCATGGCCCGAGCCGAAAATCATTGCCATGACAGACTCAAATTCCAGAGAATTGGAACTCAAGGTTAGAAAACAGGGTGTGATTTACTACATGATAAAACCTGTCAACACCGTGTATCTTGAAAAAATAATCAAATATATTTCAGATAAAAAAAATTAATATGTATGAGTTACGCAGTTGAAATTCACTTTTTTATTTAACCGCAAAGATCGCAAAGTAAATCGCAAAGTTACGCAAAGATATATTTTATTTTAAAACTTTGCGCCCTTTGCGGAAAACTTTGCGCCCTTTGCGGTTCATTTTTCAGATACAAAAATTCCAAATACGTAACTCCTACTTATGAATAGAAGGGAGATCATCATGAAAGAAGTAGTAATTGTTTCAGCGTGCCGGACAGCCATCGGCGCATTCGGCGGAACTTTGCGGGATACTAACGGCGCTGTACTGGCGAGCATCACCATGAAAGAGGCAGTGAAAAGAGCGGGCATTGATCCGGCAATCATCGGCGATGTTCGCTACGGATGCTGCATCGAACCTGCGGATGCGCTGAATGTTGCACGCGTGGGTGCGCTGCTGGCGGGTATTCCGGAAGCTGTTCCGGCTGTGACAGTAAACCGTGTGTGCATATCGGGCATGGAAGCAGTGTTGTCCGGCATGGCGATGATTCAGGCAGATATGGCTGATATTATTCTCGCGGGGGGCGTCGAACACATGTCCGGCGTGCCGTATTCCGTGCCGGGCGCGAGATGGGGATGCCGCTTGCAGGACTACACCTTTGTGGATACCATGATTCATGCGCTGCATTGCGGTTCTCATCTTCTGCCGCTTTCCGAAAACGGACCTCTGAACACACAGGAACCGCCTGCCAGTCTGATGCTGGGAAAGCCTTATATCATGGGACATACCGCAGAGTTTGTCTCACAGTATATGAAGATCAGCAGGGAGGAAATGGACGACGTGGCGCTGAGAAGTCATAACAATGCGGAACGGGCAACAAATGACGGCTCATTTAAAGCTGAAATTGTTCCCGTTGAAATTCCTCAGAAAAAAGGAGCGCCGCTTGTTTTTGACAAAGACGAGCATTTCCGCCCCGGTATCACATTAGAACAACTACAAAAACTCCCGCCCGCGTTTATACCCAAAATCGGCAAAGTAACTGCCGGAAATTCAAGCGGTCTCAATGACGGTTCCGCGGGCATGGTCATTATGTCTGCTGAAAAAGCCAAAGAACTCGGTCTCACACCTATCGCCAAGATAACAGCAAGCGGACGAGGCGCATGTCATCCCACGCTGATGGGCATGTCTCCTGTGCCTGCGGTAAAAAATCTGTTAGACAGAAGCGGATTGAAATTAGCGGATTTTGAGTTAATCGAACTCAATGAGGCATTTGCCGGACAATACATCGCATGTGAAAAAGAACTCGGCTTGAACCGAGACATCACGAATGTGAACGGCTCCGGCATCGGTCTGGGGCATCCGGTGGGCGCGACGGGTTGCAGAATCATGGTTACGCTGCTTCACGCCATGAAACAGCGCGGAAAAAGTCTCGGACTTGCCACACTTTGCGGGGGCGGCGGAGTTTCGCTTGCCTGCGCCCTTGAAATGATATAAAAAAAAACAGCGTATTTTTCGCCACGAATGAACACGACCAATCTTATAAAATGGGTCTCACGAACATAAGAACACGAATTTTGGGTAGTGGTATAGAAGAGGTGACAAACTCTGTCCCTGTCGGAACAATGACATCTCCGTATCACCTGCTTCTGTACCACTGCCCTTTCTTATACACAATCCTTGCAGATACACTGCGTCTCCGGAGTACTCAAATGCCTTATTTTATAAGATTAGTTCAGCGCAGCACAGTAAAACGGCCCGGGTTAAAAATAGATAAACCCGTTCTGCTGCCGACCCGTTTTATACCAAATCTCTATTGAAACTATATATTAACTGACTCCGATATGTAGGAAAAACCGGTAAGAGATTTGATTATCTCTTCGGAGCATTTTTTTAAGATATCTGCGACGCAGTCTTTCATCTCCCAAAGATCGGAAAAAATTTATCCTTTTGTATGCCGTTTGATATGCTGCCGGAATCTTTCAGCAGGGTTCGGCCCGGGGCTGCAGGCCGGCAGAAATATCAGAGAGACATTTTCGGGAATGACTGACCTTTCTGCTTTGTGTATGCCCGCGTTGTCAAGGAGCAATACGTTCACAGTATCTGAAAATACTTCGGAAATTTTTTCTGTGAAATATCGGAAACAGTCCGTGTTCATATTCGGAAACCCGGAAAACAGACTTTCTCCCCCGGATATTCCGACAGCACCGTAAATGCAGTAATTTTTATATATGCGGCGTGGCGTTTCCAAATCATTCATCATATACTCTCCTTTTTTTTCAAGTAGCGGGCTGATACCTACATTAATAAAAAAATTCCTCAGTTACTTTGCCGGACTTTTGCAGGGTTTCAAGCACGGTTTTCTTAAAAACGGAATGATTTCGCCCCGGCTCAGGCGTTCAGCTAAAATTGAATAATCCATATTTTTTGACTCTGATACCAAATCCTTATTGAAAACATACATTCGTAAAAATAACATCCTGTATAATTAAATAAAAAAATTTGTTTATATTGTATAAAGTCAAAAGAGATTCGGTATGATATACCAATAGCTTTTTTTTAGTTGAAAATTCAGGCTTGTCTATAAATCAGCCACTCTTACAATAAACAGTGATAAAAGTCAACTTTAGCAGTCACGCATACTGGATAGGTATTTGTTTTTTCGATATAAATTCGATATAAAAAAACGGAAGTGCATAAACGCTGAAATTTCATTTCAGCACTCCGGAACGGGGACGCGGAGCGTCCCGGCTGCATTCCCCCTCCTCGTGGGAACGAGAATAACGAGTTGAAAACTCGTTTTCCTTCGCGTGGTAGCCGGAAACTTTGATGACGCTACAACAAATTAAAATACCAGGCGATAATTTCATTTCCGAAAAAGATGTAACTGACCGCCCCGACAGCCAGAAAAGGACCGAAAGGCACTGCAAGTTTCATATTTGCCCGTGTGTAAAGCATGACCGCCAGCCCGATAAGCGTTCCCACGAGCGAGGAAACAAAAATCGTAAACAGCACGCCTTTCCAGCCGATCAGAACGCCCATCATTGCCAGAAGCTTGATGTCTCCGCCGCCCATTCCTTCTTTTTTGGCAAGAGCCTGATACGTCCATGCAACCAGATAAAGACTTCCGCCCCCGGACAGCAATCCCAGCAGCGAATCTATGTACGTCATGTCCGGCAAAGCAAAAGACGCCAGAAAGAAAATCGGAATGCCGGGGAGCGTTATCATATCCGGAATAATCCGGTGGTCAATGTCAATGAAGGTGATGACCAGCAGACATGCGATAAAAACATAATAAACAATCGCTTCCGGCGTCAGCCCGAATTTGTAAACCGCAGCGACGGCAAACAAGCCGCTGATAATTTCCACCATCGGATAACGAAAAGAAATCGCTTCACGGCACTGACGGCATTTTCCGCCGAGCATCAGGTAACTCAGCACGGGAATATTGTCATAAGACCGTATCATGTAACCGCATTTCGGACACATAGAACGCGGGCGGACAACGGATTTTGAAATCGGCAGCCGGAAAATACAGACATTCAGAAAACTTCCGATACATAAGCCGAACACAAACACCGTAATTTCGATCTGATAATCAATCATCATTTTTTTCCCCTGTAAAATCAAGATGAAATTCAAAGCTCAACACTGCGAAAGGCTTGCTGACCGCTTGCCTTTCACCCCTTACCCCTGACCTTTATCGCTGACATTACCCCTTATCAAAAAAAAATCAAGCTTGATATTATCGAAAAAAGATTATATTTTATTTTCATTGTTAAATTTATTGGAAGTTACCCGGTTGAAGTTTTTGCGAAAAAAAGATAAAAAATAGACATTATCGGAAATAAGAGATTTCTCGCAAAGACGCGGCTGTTTTTAGACCGGGCCGCAGAGCAGAGGCAGTCCGTCGGACTGTCCCCAGCGGAATTTTTTTTATAAAAAAATTTTTCTTTGCGTTCTCCGCGTCTTTGCAAGAGATAAAGTTTCTCGCAAAGCACGCAAAGTCCGCAAAGCTTTTTTTATAAAAAGCTTTCCTTTGCGTTCCCCGCGTCTTTGTGAGACCGATTTTAATACCGATTTTAATAAAATGGGTGCCGCCTATTTCCGATAAAGTCTGATGAAACAGAAAAACGTCAGCCGGCGCAATTTCTGAATTCTATAAAAACTGTTAGGAGAAATAATGGCTGAAACGGATAAAGACGATCTCATAAGCATTATCGAAGAAGATGAGTCGGATGCAAAGATTCCCCACATTATGCCCTTAATGCCGGTGCGGGATGTTGTCATTTTTACAGATATGCTTCTTCCGCTTTTTATCGGACGGGAACAGTCGGTGCGGGCTGTGGAAAAAGCTGTGGAAAAAGACGGTTTTCTGCTTTTGGTGACTCAGAAAGACCCCAGCGTTGAAAACCCCGGACCTGAGGGGCTTTACAATGTCGGCACAGTGGGCAGAATCCTGCGGATGCTGAAGCTTCCTGACGGGCGCCTCAAAGCGCTGGTTCAGGGCGTTGCCAAAGCAAAAGTGGTTGATTATATCAGGAAAAAGACATGGTTTCGGGTAAAAATCGAAATGGTGTCTGAAGCGCCGGCTGCAAAGTCTGATCTGGAAACAGAAGCTCTGATGAGAAATGTTCGGGAATATTCCGAAAAAATTCTCTCACTTCGGGGAGAACTGACGGGCGATGTCAGCAGCATTCTGGAAAGCGTTGAAGACCCCGGCAAACTTGCCGATCTTGTGGCTTCCAACCTGAGACTCAAAATCGAGGAATCCCAGCAACTGCTTGAGATATTTGATCCTGTGGAACGTCTCAAAAAAGTCAATGACATGCTTTCACGGGAAGTCGAGCTTTCAGCCATGCAGGCGAAAATTCAGTCTGATGTGAGAGATGAAATTTCAAAAAGCCAGCGGGATTATTTTCTGAGGGAGCAGGTCAGAGCCATTCACAAAGAATTGGGGGAATTTGATGAAAAGATTCAGGAAGTAGAAGAATATGAAAAAAAGATCAAACGGGCCAAGATGCCCAAAGAAGCCGGAGAGGAAGCCGAAAAGCAGTTGAACCGTCTGGAACAGATGCACCCGGATGCTGCGGAATCTTCCATTGTGCGGACGTATTTAGACTGGCTGACGGACATGCCCTGGAGCAAATCCACAAAAGATGTCATTGACATTAAAAATGCAAAAAAAGTGCTGGACAAGGAACATTACGGCTTGGACAAGGTAAAAGACCGCATACTTGAATATCTGAGCGTCCGCAAGCTGAACCCTTCCTCAAAGGGACCGATTCTCTGTTTTGTGGGACCGCCGGGCGTGGGAAAAACTTCTTTAGGCAGAGCCATTGCCAGCGCGATGAAACGCAAATTTATCCGAATTTCTCTGGGCGGCATCCGTGACGAGGCGGAAATCCGGGGGCATCGCCGCACCTATATCGGCGCGATGCCGGGGCGTATTTTGCAGGGCTTGAAACAGTGCGGCACCAACAATCCCGTGTTTATGATGGATGAAATTGACAAAGTGGGATCGGACTTTCGGGGGGACCCCTCGGCAGCTCTGCTTGAAGCCCTTGATCCGGAACAGAATGTGGAATTCAGCGATCATTACCTGAATCTGTCTTTTGATCTGTCCAGGGTCATGTTTATCCTCACGGCAAATCTGACGGATACGATTCCTTCCGCGCTGCTTGACCGGATGGAGCTGATTCCGATTGCCGGTTATACGGAGGAGGAAAAACAGACCATTGCGGAAAAACACCTTATTCCCCGTCAGATCAAGGAAAACGGGCTGAAGCCTTCTGATATTACCATCTCGGAAGGCGCATTGATACAGCTTATCACAGAATATACTTCGGAAGCCGGATTGCGGAATCTTGAGCGGGAAATCGGATCGCTCTGCCGCAAAGTAGCTAGAAAGATTGCGGAAAAAGAAAAAGGTACTTTTACGATTACAAAGAGCAATCTGCCCAAATATCTGGGACCGCCGGAGTATCTGCCTGAAATGGATCAGGAAGACAGTCAGGTGGGGCTGAGTACGGGGCTTGCATGGACCCAGGCGGGCGGCGAAGTTCTGTATGTCGAGGCGTCTCTGATTTCCGGCAAAGGCGAGCTGATTATGACCGGGCAGTTGGGGGAAGTGATGCAGGAATCTGCCCGTGCTGCGGTGAGTTATGCCCGTGCGAATCTCCAAAAGTTAGGCGTGGAAGAAAATATTTTTGAGAATTTCGATATTCACATTCATGTGCCTGCGGGTGCGATTCCCAAAGACGGTCCTTCTGCCGGGGTTGCAATGGCTACCGCGCTGATTTCGGTTCTGACCAACAAGCCGGTGAACAAATATGTTGCCATGACCGGAGAGATTACACTCAGGGGAAGGGTGCTGCCCATCGGCGGCCTCAAAGAAAAAGCACTGGGCGCGCTGAGAGGCGGCATTCGGACCATTGTTATTCCTGAAAAGAATAAAAAAGACCTGAGCGAAATTCCCATGAATGTCAAACGGAAAATCAAATTTGTTCCTGTGAAAAACATGGATGAGGTTCTGCCCATCGCATTGGAGGAGAGGTCCTGACCCGAAACCCCGCCCCCTGCCCCAATGCCATTAAGTTAAGAAACTCCCTCTCCCCTCCGGGGAGAGGGCCGGGGTGAGGGGCGTGCGGCTGTCCGGGCTTTTCCCCTCACCCTGACCCTCTCCCCGGAGGGGAGAGGGAACATCTGTTTTAGCCTGGGCCGGCGCATCCGCCCTTAACTTAATGGCATTGCCCCCCCTGCCCCCTCTCCTTCGGAGAGGGGGCCGGGGGGTGAGGTTAATCACACAATGAAAATACTTGCTATTGACACAGCCACAGACAGTTGCAGCGTTGCGGTTGTGGATTCCCAAGCCGACACGCTCTCGGAAATAACCGTTGTCACCCGACAGACGCACTCAAAGCATATTATTGAAATCATCAAGAAAGTCTTGTCGTTTTACAATTACCGAAACGGATCGGGACTTGAAATCAGCGACATCGCCGGATTTGCCGTTGCAAAAGGACCCGGCAGTTTTACCGGTTTACGCATCGGCGTCAGCACTGCCAAAGGACTTGCCGCAGGTTCCGGAAAGCCCTTGGTCGGCGTTTCAAATTCCGATGCGCTGGCATTTCAGTTTCCTTTTTCGCCCTACCTGATCTGCACGCTCATTGACGCCCGGAAAAAAGAAGTTTACGCTTCCCGTTACAGATTTCAAGACGGTATCCTGAAAAAAGAGAAAGACGATGCGGTGCTGTCGCCGGATGCGGCGATTGCGGATTTGTGCGAGCCGTGTCTGTTTGCGGGAAACGGCGCATTGTTTTATCGGAAGCTTATCAGCGAAAAAATGGGAGAACTCGCCTGTTTTGCGCCTTCGTGTCTGAACGTGGTTCGCGCCTCGACTATCGCCCATCTTGCGCTGAAACGCTTTGAAAACAATGATACGGATGATATTGCCGCGCTCACGCCGCATTATATCCGAAAGTCGGATGCGGAACTGGGTTTTGGGAGATAAATGTTTCTCGCAAAGATCGCAAAGGGCGCAAAGAAAAGCTTGTTTTAACCACAAAGGACACGAAGGACACAAAGAAGGCACAAAGATTACTCTATATTCTTTGTGATTTCTTTGTGATCTTCGTGTCCTTTGCGGTTAAAAAAACTGCACACGGCATTATTTTGTTGAATTTCTTTACTTTGCGCCCTTTGCGTGCTTTGCGAGAGATAAAAAGTTTCTCGCAAAGGCGCAGAGTTCGCAAAGAAAAGCTTGTTTTACCTTTTTTTAAACCGCAAAGTAGAACGGGTTTCAAACCCGTTTTACATAACGGCGGCTGTAGAACGGGTTTCAAACCCGTTTTACAGGTGAAAGGGCGCAGAGTTCGCAAAGAAAAGCTTATGTTATAAAAAATCAGCTTCCGTAGGGGCACCCCCTGCGGTTGCCCCTTTGAAAGATAAGCAGGGTAAGCACAGGGGCTTACCCCTACTGCTTTGTCAATTTTTAATTGCATGATAATATTATCCGGTGTATCCTCATTGAAATCACATTTTCAGGGAGGAATTATGCCGGCTAAAATTTATAAAGTAACGCTGACAGATGAAGAACGTGAGTATCTGACTGATCTGATTTCAAAAGGTAAGGCTGCTGCGCGGAAGCTGACTCATGCCCGGATTCTTTTAAAAGCCGATCAGAATGAAAACGGACCCGCATGGGACGACGGGCATATCAGTGAGGCTTTCGATGTAAGCGTTTCCACAGTTGAGAGAGTCCGTAAGGCTTTTATCGAAGACGGAGTTGAAGCGGCAATCAGTCATAAAGCACCTTGCGGAACCCGTCCTCCGAAATTCGACGGAGAAAAAGAAGCGCATCTGATTGCGCCGGCATGTTCGCAGCCTCCTGACGGGTTTGAAGATCGGACGCTGAGGCTGCCGGCTGATAAAATGGTTGAACTGAATCATTTTGAAAGCCTTTCCCATGAAACTGTGCGTCAGGTTTTAAAAAAAACGAACTTAAACCGTGGTTGAAAAAACAATGGTGTATTCCTCCGAAATCAGATGCGGAATTTGTGTGCGGAATGGAAGATATTTCGGAGGTGTGCAAACGTCCTTACAATCCGTCTTATCCTTTGGTATGTATGGATGAAATGACGAAACAGCTTATCGGAGAAACCCGGACTGTCATACCGGCTGCTCCGGGACAGACAGAAAAATACGATTATGAGTATGAACGCAACGGAGTAAACAATCTGTTTATGATATTTGCTCCGCCGGAAGGGCAACGATATGTAAAAGTAACAGATCGTCGGACTGCAACAGACCGGGCCGGATGTGTCAGAGATATAACCGATGTATATTTTCCCCGTGCTGAAAAGATAATATTGGTAATGGACAATCTGAATACTCACAGACCTTCGTCTCTTTATAAAGCATTTCCGCCCGAAGAGGCCCGGCGTATTCCGGATAAACTTGAAATTCATTATACTCCGAAGCATGGGAGCTGGCTTGATATGGCTGAAATTGAATTCAGTGTGTTACAGCGCCAATGCCTGAATTGTCGTATTCCCGATCAGGAAACTTTGAAGCAGAAAGCAGCGGATTGGGAACAGAACAGAAACAAAAAATCTGTTAAAGTAAAATGGCGGTTCACAACAGAGGACGCCCGTATAAAACTTAAAAAATTATATCCGTCAATTGAAAATTGACAAAACACTACGAATAGATGTGTGACTGCTAAATGCAATTTCCACCTCAACGCCTGTACTTCCGTGAGGGGCTGTTACATCGCTGATCTTCAGGTCAAGCGCCAAAGCAGTTGAC
>JAIFKL010000117.1 GCA_020049595.1 Desulfobacteraceae bacterium | reverse complement strand
GGCTATGATTATCAGGGCGTAAAGGGAACGGCAAGAACTTTTAAAGAAAATGAAAACATTGTCGTGACATGGTACAACAATTCCGATGCGGATATTACTTTTACACCGAAAATCAGTTTTAATGATTCTGACCGCACTGACAGCGGCGTTACCGGAACATGGCAGAGCATGAGCGCGGTCACGGTTTCTGCCCGTAAAACCGCGCAAAGCACTTTTACATTTACCGCGGCTGCCGCGGGAACTTTTTCGCTGGTGAATGTAAATGTGAACTACCCGAACAATAAAGTGCTGATCTGCGATAAAATCGAACTCAAAGGCGGGGAATACAAACCGCCGACGCCCGCTGACGGCGATACGGTTATGCTGATAGATTTCGGTAAGACCGCAACGGGAAATACTTTCGGACTTACCGGCTGGTCTTCGGTGATAAAAGACACCTACACAGATTATAAAGACATCGGCCCCGGAGGAACCACAATTGTAACCGGAACAAACGGAGGCTATGATTATCAGGGCGTAAAGGGAAGTTCCCGCACCTTTGCCGACGGTGAAAAAATTGCCGTCACATGGTACAACAATTCGGCAGCGGCAGTTACATTCACGCCCAAAATCAGCTTTGACGATTCGGATCGTCCGGATACCGGAACAGTTACCGGAAAATGGCGCAACATGAGCGCTACAACGGTTGCTTCAAAAGCCGCGGCGGAAAGCACCTTTACTTTTGACGCATCTTCTGCCGGAACTTATTCGCTGGTGAATGTGAGTGTGACCTACAGCGGCAATCAGGTGCTGATCTGCGATAAAATCGTTCTGATTCTGAAAGGAGAGGACGGCGGAGAAGAACCGGATGAAAATGAAATTACGGTTTCCAATCTGACGGAACTGAAAAACGCCTTTCAAAGTCTGGCAGCAGACACCACCATTCTGCTTGCAGACGGCACTTACAGCCTCAACGGCGAATATCTGTGGATCGCCAAATCCGGCGTAACAATGCGTTCCGAATCCGGGAACCGGGAAGCCGTCATATTGGACGGCGGATATGTCTCAACAGAAATCATCACCGTTGCGGCTTCCAATGTCACCCTTGCCGATTTTACGGTCAAACGGGCAAAAACCCACGCGGTTCATGTGACGGCTGATGCTGCAAATACTGAAAACACGCTGATTAAAAACCTGCATATCATTGATCCCGGACAGCAGGCGATTAAAATCAATCCCAACAGCGCCAGAACATTTTTTGCCGACGCGGGCGTGATTGAAGACTGCCGCATTGAAATGAGCGACACGGGCAGGGCAAAAGTTTTGGAAATCAACGGCTCATGCTACACCGGCGGCATAGACGGACACGGCGCCAAAGGCTGGACAGTTCGGGATAATGAGATTGAAGGTTTCTGGTGTACAACGGGATTGTCCGAACACGGCATTCATTTCTGGAGCGGATCGCGGGGAACGCTTGCGGAACGCAACAAGCTTGCTGACAATGCCCGGGGCATCGGTTTCGGTCTGGGAGAAAGCGGTACGAACTGGCGCACTTACAGCGACAGCCCATGCTCCGGCGCCACCAATGCCGGACATTATGAAGGCATTATCCGAAACAATTTCATTTTTCAGACCCGACTGGAATTGTATGACTCGCAAACGCATTTTGATTCCGGCATCGCGCTGGAACAGGCTTGCGGGGCAAAAGTGATTCATAATACCGTTGTTTCCACGCAAAAGCCGAATGTGGCTTCTGTCGAGTGGCGTTTTTCCGGAACCACCGGGCTGATTGCCAACAATATCGTCAGCCACAATCTGATGCCCAGAGACGGTTCAACAGCAGAAAGCAAAGGCAATCTGCAAAATGCGGCCATGACAATATTTGCAAACGGCGCGGGCGGCGATCTTCATCTGGCTCAGACCGCAACAGCGGCAATTGATATGGGCGTCACTCTTGATGCGGGGCTGTGCAGTGAGGACTTCGACACGCAGAAACGGGACGCCAAGCCGGACATCGGCGCGGATGAGCAGTGCAGTCCGCCCATCGGCGATTTGGACAGCAACTGTGCGGTTGACTTCAAAGATGCGGTGCTGGCGCTGCAAGTTTTGGCGGCAAAGAATGTAACGGCGAGACTCGGAGGAGATATAAACGCGGATGTCAAAATCGGGCTGGCAGAGGCGATTTATGCCTTGCAAAAAGCTGCCGGTATCCGGTAGTTACGGTGTTTTTTTTACCACGTTTTTTTACCACGAAGGACACGAAGGGTTTTAACCACGAAGGACGCGAAGGGAAGCACAAAAGAACACGAAAGTTTTTTAATAATCTTCTGTTTTTCTTCGTGTCCTTCGTGAGTCTTTTCTTCGTGTCCTTCGTGGTAAAAAAACCTTCGTGGTTGAAAATTTCAGGGAGATAAAAAAATGGACAGAAAAATTCGTATCGGCGCGTTGATATCCGGCGGCGGAACAAATCTTCAGGCGATTATTGACGCGTGCGAATCAGGAAAAATCGCCGGAAATATGGTATTTGTCGGATCGGACAATCCGGGAGCCAAAGGACTTGAACGGGCAGCCCGACACGGTATTCCCACATTCACGGTGGATTATAAGGCAATTGCCGCAAAGGTCAGAGAAGCCCCGGAAAAGGTTTCCCCTCCGACGGATTTTGACATAAACGATGTGCTTTTAAAGCAGTCTCTTTTTTCTTCACATTTTGACACGGAAAAAATGAAGGCATTCATGGTCATACGGGCGATTGCCGAAGACCATATACTCAGACAGATGAAAGCCTATCCATTTGATCTTCTTGTACTTGCCGGTTTTATGAAAACGCTGACACCTTATTTTATTGACAGAGTGAACACAGACCCTTATTATCCACATATTATGAACATTCACCCGGCATTGCTGCCTTCATTCCCCGGACTTGACGGATACGGCGACACCTTTCGTTACGGATGCAAAGTCGGAGGCTGTACGGTGCATTTTATAGATTACGGTGAAGATTCAGGACCGATCATAGGTCAGCGGGCTTTTCCGATTGCAGAAAACGATACCATAGACACGGTTAAGAAAAAGGGGCTTGAACTGGAGTGGGAGCTTTATCCCGAATGTATCCGAATGTTTGCGCTGGGGCGTCTGAAAATTGAGAAAAAGTCACATACACTCCCAAACGGTAAAATCATCGAGAGATCTCTTGTTCGGATTGATACTTGAACCACGAAAGCACGAAAGTTTTCGTATTTTCCTGCCAAAAGATAAGAACAGACCTTCGTGTTTTTCGTTTATTTCGCGCTTTCGTGGTAAGGAGATAACAGAAATGAAATGTAAAATCATATTGTTTTGCTGTATTTTCGGCTTGCTTGCCGCACATGAGATATATGCTCAGAAGTCTTCTCCCAAAACAGCCCTTCCCACAGAGGAAATTCCGCTGTCATTGGACGGGATCATCAAAAAGATCGAAAAACGATATGAAAGCGAGGGGTTTTCAGCGAAATTCACGCAGAAATCTGTTCTCAAGGCAATGGAAATCACAGATACGGCTTCCGGCAGCCTGCTGATCCGCCGTCCCGGCATGATGCGCTGGGAATATGAAATGCCGGATAAGCAGATGATTATCACAGACAGCGTTTCTTTATGGGTCTTCAGACCCAATGACAAGCAGGTCATGGTGGGCAAAGCCCCCGCATATTTCGGAGACGGCAAAGGCGCCAGTTTTCTTTCGGATATAAAAGTGCTTAGGCAGAATTTTGAGGTGACGCATGAAGACAAAATGGATGAAGCCTGCTGTTATACGCTGAAACTTCTGCCCAAAGAAAAAAAATACAATATTGAAGTGATTTATCTGCTGATTTCCAAAACCACGTCAGATGTGGTTCAAATTGTTACTTATAACGCTTACGGAGACCAGACAGAGATTAACCTGAGCGATTTTAAATTTAACCTGAAATTGGACAAGGCTGTTTTCAACTTCACCATACCGGAGGGTGTGGACATATTGAAGCTTGATGAAGAACCGTGACTTCGGCTCCGCTCAGTCACCGTCCGGCTCGCTCAGTCACCGTCCGGATTCGCTCAGTCACCGTCAAGCTCGGTCGAACCGAAGTGAGAAATTTCTTTCAGAACACAAAGCGACAGCATTCATAAAATGAAATACCGCTTGACTGACCATACCGCAGATATCGGCATTCATGTTTTCGGCAATGATTTGAAAGAGTTGTTTGAAAATGCCGCCATGTCTCTGTATGACATGATTACAGAACTTGAATGTGTAAGCCCCGCAGACACGCAGAAAATTCAGGTGACAGGAGAGGACCGCCCCGATCTGATGGTCAATTGGCTGCGGGAACTGCTGTTTCTTTGGACAGGAAGATATCAGTTAGTAAAAACTGTTAAAATCCTTTCTCTTTCAGAGCATGAACTCACAGCAGAGGTCAAAACAGAAGCCTATTCGTCTGAACGTCACATTATCAAGCATGAAATAAAGGCTGTGACCTATCATCAGATTCAGGTTTATGAGAACGATAAGGCATGGGAAGCGGAAATTATTTTTGATGTTTAAATTCGATGTTTAAAGTTTAAACATAAAAATAACAATGTGTTTTTGAATTTTGAGACAGATGTTTTTAACAGCATAAAAAATTTTTTCAATTTTCCCTTGACATTGTTCCGAAAAGGATTTATATTTCTCACATTAAAACTCGGTTATCCTATAGCCGACCGGTTTCGTTCTGAAGGATTGTTCCGTTTGTCAGAGTAACGACCTCAGAAGTATGGAAACTGTAAATTTTTTGAAAGGAGGAAGACACAATGGCAAATGGAGTTGTAAAGTGGTTCAGCGATAAAAAAGGCTTCGGCTTTATTGAGCAGGAAGACGGCAGCGATATATTCGTTCATCATTCGGCAATCAACGCATCCGGTTTCAGGTCCCTGAGCGAAGGTGACAAAGTTACCTTTGACGTAGAAAGAGGACCCAAAGGACCCGCAGCGGCAAATGTAAAACGCGTATAGTTATTTTGTGATAAAATAAATTAAAAGGCATCTCTCAGAAAAGGGAGATGCCTTTTTTATTTTGTGTTTGAAACTGTTAGGAGTTACGCATTTGGAATTTCCGCATCGTAAAAATGAACCGCAAAGTTTCGCAAAGTTCCCGCAAAGTTACGCAGAGTTTCAAAATATATATCTTTGCGTAACTTTGCGGTTAAAAAAAAGCAGAGCTGTTTTAAAAATGGGCATAGTTTCCGCTTCGGCTCCGCTCAGTTCATTTAATTATACTGATCCAACTTTGCTTTTTTTGCCACAGACGCACACAGACATACACAGACAGATATCTGAAAGCGGAATACGGCATACATGCAAAAAATATGCCGTAAAAAATCAAAATTGGATTACTATAAAAGTAAAATAAAAGAAAGGTTAAAAAAAATGAAAAACAAATCTGTCATTTTTATCGTCCTTTTTATGATTGCGGTCAGCCTGCCTTCCTGCGTCACGCCCGCAGAGCAGGACAGGTATAACACACAGCGGGGCGCAGCCATCGGCGCGAGCATCGGCGCAATTACCGGACAGGCAATCGGCAGAAATACCGAGGCAACGCTGCTGGGCGCGGGCATCGGAACGCTGCTGGGGGCTATTATCGGCAATGCCGTGGATCAAAGCCAGCAGGCAGGCGTGGAAGCCGCAAGGACAAACAAGCGGGTGGTTTATTATGATGACAGGGGCGGCGCGCTGGAGGCAATTCCGGGCCCCGCAAATCAGCAGACCAACTGCCGCAAAGTCACAAAAAGAGTCTGGGAAAAAGGGCAATTGGTAAAAGAAACCGTCGAGGAAGTTTGCGAAGGGGAAAGATACACGAAAGAATATTGATTTTAATATCAGCGGGCTGTCAAATAGCGTCTGTTATCTGACAAACATGGGTGACAATAAAAAAAGTGCAATATTTCCAAGAACATGTATCGTAATCGGCACCATGAGATTTTTTTCGGTTTCATAAGCCGCAGCAAAGAGAACCGCGCCGACAATCTGGGGAAAACCGCCGCTCTGATGGGCAAATACAAAGAGAAAACTGCTCAGAAAAAGGGCAGGAAAAAAGCCCCATCTTCTCAGAAAGCCGTAAAGAATGCCTCGGAAAAATACTTCTTCGGCAACAGGACCGACGATGCCGCGCAAAGTCAATAATAAAAATATCTCGCTGACTGCCTGTTGAGGAAAACGGAGACGTAAAAAATCCGGGGGAATTTTTCCGATAAAAAAAAGGAGAGCGGACACAAAAAATACAGCCATTCCGAACAGAAGGGACCAGATCACACCGCTTTTGAGACCCGGAACGATCTGTTTCAGCGTCAGTCCGAGCGAAGCCGTATTTTTTTCGATTCCGAGAAAAATTAAAATAAAAATAGAAACTTGAGATGAGCGCAATAAAATTTGTGAGACTGTCGGATGTCTTACAAGAAATGAAAGCACGAAAGCGCCGACGGTTTCAGTCAGAAAGAGCGCAAGGAGAGAAATAAGAAATATTTCTGTTTTAACAAGGTTTTCCAATTTGTATCTGTTTAAATTGACAGTGAATAATTGATAATTATCGGTTATTACAGAGAAACTGAGTTTATCCGGAGTGTCAAGATGCCGTAGTAAAACGGGTTTTAAACAGTATAACGGGTTTCCAACCCGTTTTACTTCCGAACCGCCGTAGTAAAACGGGTTTAAAACCCGTTTTACTGCCGAACTCCGGATTCTGATGTGTAGCCCCTACCGGAGCATAATATATGACCTGATTGCCGAATCGCTGTCTTTGTCAGAAGTGCTTCCCGCTTTTCCCGCACAAAATTCTGCGCCGATATGAGTGCCGAACATATTCCTTACCACGACTTTCTTCTTGACCACCGTTTTGCTGTTGTTGTCCAAACAGAATCCGATCAATAACTTATCACCGATTTTTAAGTGTTTTTCGCCTTTCAGTTCCAATCTCAGCCCTGCTCGGGATAAATTTTTTACAGTCATGGAGCCTTTCACCTTGTCTGCTCCCAGAATATAGTAAACACCGGGCAGATTGACATCTTTCCGGAAAAACCTTCTTCTTTCTAAAAGCAGATCATAAGCGCTTCCGCACGCGCAGCGATAGGTGATTCTGATAACTTCGCCGACATTTCTGTATCCGGGAACATTCAGGCTTCTTGATTTTTCACATGCCGGGCATAAAAACATTGCCTTATTCTGATTGTTGATAAAAACTTTTTTTTCAGGCAGTGTTTCCGCTGTGTCCGAACAGGGGGTTTGCCCTTTGACCCTAACCTTATTCTCTATATGTTTCTTTTCCATTGCCCCACCTCCTTCTTACTGCAAAAAAGGGATCGGAAATATTTTGCCTCCGTACAAGTTCTTCTCTGCTTATATCCCATAAAATATCATCACAGGTCAATGGGGCGCAAAGTGTATTCGCAGGGGGAAAAAATACAATTATATGGTAGCAACATGCGTATGTTATAATATATTAAAATCAGGAATATCCGCATCCTGAATTTCGGTGTGCGAAACCGCACTTTATTTTCCTGTTAAAGCATTCCCTGAATCCTGTCTATGTATAGCTTAAAGATTCAAGGTTTTCAAGCGAAAAAATTCCTCAGATCTGATTTCAGCCATGGCGCAGAAACCCCACCCCCGGCCCCTCCCCGAAGGGGAGGGGAGTCGTCTCCCCCTCTCCTTCGGAGAGGGGGCCGGGGGGTGAGGTCTCAACTCCTTCGGAGAGGGGGCCGGGGGGTGAGGTGCCTTTGCGAGAAACTTTTTTATTTCCGAATGTCTGGTAATATATGAGCATCCTGTATCCGTTCCTTTGACTTGTTTCTGTCAAACAGAATCGTAAAAGCCGTTCCCTTGTCTTTTTTCACGCTTACAGTTCCGCCAAGTTGACGGTTTACGAGGCTGAATACCATCTGTAGTCCCATGGTTTCGGTATTCTCAGGAGCGATTTCCCCTGAAATGCCGATTCCGTTGTCCCTGATCCGCAGCTCGATACAGTTATTTTCCGCGGACCGGGCTGAAATTTCGATAAGACCGTCGCGCCCCTCAGGGAAAGCATATTTGAGGGAATTTGAAATAAGTTCATTGACGATCAATCCGCAGGGAACCGCACGGTCAATGTCCAGCGTGATGTCTTCGGTGTCCACCGAAAGCTTGGGAGTTGAACCCCTGGGCACATAGATTCTGAACAAATTCTCACACAGACTGCTCAGGTAATCCCGAAAGTTGATTTCAGCCAGACAGTTCTGACCGTAAAGCGTCTCGTGAATCAGAGACATTGCCCGGATACGGCTCTGACTTTCCATAAACATTTCTCTGACTTTCGGTTCCCTGATTTTTCTTGCCTGATGGTTTAAGAGGCTGGAAATCACCTGCATATTGTTTTTGACCCGATGGTGAATTTCACGCAGCAGCACCTCTTTTTCTCTGAGCGACGCGGCAATCTGAGCCTCTGACTGTTTGCGGGATTCGATTTCGTTTTGGAGTCTGAGATTGGTTTCCTCAAGTTCCCGGGTCCGTTTTTTAACGAGAATCTCCAGTCTGTCCCGGTGTGCGGCAAGCTCTTCTTTTGCTTTTTTCTGTTCTGTTATATCGCTGACCGCGCAGAGAATTTTTTTCTTCTGACTGTCCTGACTGTCTTCCTGTGTCAGTATGGAAAATTCCAATCCTGCCCAGAATCTTTCTTTTCCCCGTATGAACTGCACTTCTGTCGAGCGCGGATTTCCGCTTTGCAGCACCTCATTGAAAGGTTTCAGGAAACCAGCGACCGGCGGCAGCACAAACGCGCTCAGTCTGGCGTTCATCACCTTTTTTTTTCCGCCTTCAAACAGCAAAGCCCCGGCGCGGTTAATCTGCTCGACCCGGCCGTCGTGATTCAGTACAGCATAACCGATAGGCGCAAATTCAAACAGCTCGAAAAATTCCCGCCGGGACATTTCAAACGCTGCCTGAGATTCACGCAACTGATCGTTCTGGATTTCCAGTTCAATCCGGTAAACATCCAATTCGTGAATAATTTCCTTGAGGTCCTGAATATCGGGTTTTGTTTTTATCCGACGGGCATCGGTCAGCATTGACTCAGCCTTTGCCCGCAATGTAGCAAATTTTTCCATTTTTATTCCTGCTCAGTAAAACGCTGCCTCTGCTGTTAATCCGCTTCGGGCAGAATCACAATCTCAAACCAGTATCCTTTCATCTGCCGTATTGCATTCATAAAATTTTCAAAGCCCGTCGGCTTCTGAATAAAGCTGTTTGCACCTTTGGCGTAGCATTCATCCACATCCTGCTCATTATCCGAGGTTGTCAGTATGATAACCGGGATTTTTCTCAGCTTACTATTTTCCTTAATCTGCCTAAGCACTTCACGCCCGTCGGTTCTCGGAAGATTCAAATCAAGCAGGATGATACCGGGTCTGGGCGAAGTTTCCGGATCCGCATATTTTGCACGCCTCAACAGAAAATCAAGGGCTTTGTCCCCGTTTTCGCAACGGAAAACCGGATTCGCAAGCCCTGACCTGTTAAATGCCCGTATCGTAAGCATATAATCTTCGTCGCTGTCTTCGACAATCAGAATCGGCTGAGATTTGATGTTCATAAGTTTTGGGGTCAGAGGTAATTCGCTTTCCGGAGTGCGTCATCTTATAAAAACGGGGAGCGAAGCAAAATTTTAGCACTTTGAAATGCTAACCCATTT
>JAIFKL010000067.1 GCA_020049595.1 Desulfobacteraceae bacterium | reverse complement strand
AAACTCGTTCTACTCAGAACAGCCTCCGTGCAGAAGATAAACAGAAAACGAGTTGAAAACTCGTTCTGCTCAGAGCCTCCGTGCAGAGATAAACAGGAAACGAGTTGAAAACTCGTTCTACTCAGAGCGCGGGGGACAAGTGCATATTTTCCGACATGCCTCTGCAATCTCAGGAAAATCGGCTGTCAACGGTTTGCCTTCAAGCGAAGCCGTAAACACCGCATTGTCTTTCGGAATTTTGGCGACAATCCTTGCAGAATCAACATGCCCGGACATGATTTTTTCCACCTGTCCGTCAACTTTGTTCAAAATAAAGAAAACTTCTGTCCCTGCTTTCTGTCCCATTTCCTGTATCTTTTTTGCCAGCAGAAAAGACTCGAAGCTGGGATCCACAACATCCAGAATCACATCACATTCCCCATCTAATCTGCGTCCGAAATGCTCAATCCCCGCTTCCGTGTCAATCACCACAGCGTCTTTTTCTCCGATTTCCAGATTTGACAGAAACATTCGGGAAAGCGATCCGATATGGCAGGCGCAGCCTTCGCCGAAATCGTGAATTTTGCCCACAGCCAGCAGCGCAATGCCGTCAGATCCGGAAATACAGTCTTTCGGAATATCGGAAATCCGCCCGTTTTTAATAAAATGACCATTGAAAAGTCCGGCTGCGCCTCCCTTTGGAAAAGTATTTGCCGTTTTTTCTCTGAATCCTTTTTTTCCGCCGAAACTGTCCATCAGAAGCAGGGGCTGCGGGATTCCCAACAAACGGTGAAGACCGAAATTCGATTCGTCCGCATCCACCAGCAGTATATTATAACCGATGTGTTTCAAAGCCCTTGCCACCAGAACAGAAACTGTACTTTTTCCGCTCCCGCCTTTGCCGCAAATCAAAATTTTCATTATGACCTTTTCCCTTTGTCTTTAAAGTGGTGCGAGAAATTCCGAAACTTAATTCTCCATAAAGCCTGATAGAGAGCGATGCTCATAAAAACACATCGGACAAATAATTGTCAAGGAGAGAAAACATTATGAGTTACGCAGTTGAATACTGCTTTTTTTTTAACCGCAAAGTTTCGCAAAGTAAACCGCAAAGTTACGCAAAGATATATTTTAAAACTCTGCGTAACTTTGCGGAAAACGAAGCACTTTGCGGTAAGATCAGAAAGGCAAATTTCAACTGCGTAAGCCCTAAAAACATAAACATTATCTTTCTAAAGAAATGCCGAGCGTCGAAGCAATTTTTTCCAATGCTTTCTGTGCATTTTTAAAGTTAAATATATTGAGATTCATTTCAATATCCTCAATTTCCCCTTTTAATAAGACGCCGGCATCCGAATTTGCCAGCATTTTTTTCAAGGTCGGAATTTTTTCTTCAGCCTCAATCAGATTCTTTGAAATCAGATCCGCGGTTTCAATCAGCACATCGGCGATTTCGGAAGGGATCGGGTGTTCATCCGGGGACGGAGGCGGCAGATTGTCTTCAGCAATGTATTTAATGCCTTCAATTGCTTTCAGCAAACATCCGAGCGATGCCTCCACGCTGCCGATCTTAAGATGAAAGACTTCCGAATTATCTGCTTTAACTGCAATTTCCAATTCCTTTGCCGCGGTTTCCAATTCGGTTGCGGCAAGATTGCCTGCCACCCCTTTGAGTTTATGAATCAGGCTTTGGGCAAGGGGCATGTTTCCGGCAGAAATCGCTCCCCTTATCTCATCTGCAATCCTGCTGTAATCCTGAGCAAAAATTTTGAGCAGACTGATGAAAAGGATTTTGTTTCCCCTCAGCCGTGACAGTCCTGCCTCAACATCCACGCCCTCTATCTGAAATTCGGAGATCGGCGGCAGTTGGGGGCGAGTTTCGGCAGGCTCAACCGGCACCCCTGAGTCGGAAGTTGGCACCCCTGAGTCGGAAGTTGAGCCTGCCGAAACTCTGCCCCCTGCCCCCTGAACCCATTTTGTCATCACCGCCATGAGCGCGTCAGGATTGATGGGCTTGGTAATATAATCATTCATACCTGCTTCCAGACACTTTTCCCGATCTCCGCTCATGGCATGGGCAGTCATGGCGATGATGGGGACGGGGGAAGGGTAAGAGGTCAGGGGTGAGGGGTCAGAGGTGCCGCCTCTGACCTCTGACCTCTGACCTCTGACCTGTTTCTCCCATTCCCGAATAGCCCGCGTGGCTTCAAATCCGTCCATTTCCGGCATCTGCACATCCATCAGCACCAGATCAAAAACTTTTCTTTTTACGGCGCAGACCGCTTCTTTTCCGTTGTTTGCCGTTTCCGCAATCACTCCGAAGCCTTTCAGTATTTCCGAAGCCACCTGCCGGTTGATGAGATGGTCTTCCACAAGAAGCACCCGTTTATCTTTAAGTTCAGGCTCAAGGCATTCTTTTTCAGATTTTTTTTCTTCCGAACAAGGCGGTTCGGAATTTTTTCCGAAAACTTCCCTGATCGTATTCACCAGCAGAGAAGGCTTTACCGGCTTGATCAGAAGCGCATCTGCTCCGGATTCCGGAATTTCTTCTTCCCGTCCGAAGCCGGTCATCATAATAATGGCGGTTTCCGGTTCGGCTGCGCTCACCGGCCCCGCTGCCGCCTGAAGCGAGCGGATTTGAGACTGCGGGGGCCGGAATCCGGCGTCTGCAATTGCCTTGAGGGTCTCAAATCCGTCCATGCCCGGCATCTTCCAATCCATGAAAATGAGGCGGAAAGGATCATTTTTCTGCGCGTCTCGCAATTTTGCGAGGGCTTGAGCCCCTGAACCTGCGGCGGACACGTTAAGTCCGAGGTGTTCCAGTATCTCCTTCATAAACTCCCGGAACACAGCGCTGTCATCCACAATCAGCGTTTTCATGCCGAGGAGTTCGGGCGGCAGTTCGAGTTTCTCATCGCACTCAGCAGGCTGGGCCTGCAAAAATTTTGCGGTAAAATAAAAGGTGCTGCCTTTTCCGGGAGAACTTTCAATCCATATTTTTCCGCCCATCATTTCCACCAGACGCTTGCTGATGGTCAGCCCCAGACCTGTGCCGCCGTACTGCCGGGTGGTGGAACCGTCTGCCTGTGTGAAAGAGGTGAAAAGTTTGGGCAGATGTTCCGGTGCAATGCCGATGCCGGTGTCGCGGACGGAAAAGGTAAGAGGGGTTCGAGGTTCGAGGTTCGAGGTCAGGGGGACCGCCTCTGACCCCTGACCCCGAACCTCTGACCTCACTTTTATAACTATTTCGCCTTTTTCCGTAAATTTCAGGGCGTTGCTGACCAGATTGATGAGAACCTGTCCGAGCCGGAGCGGATCGCCCATGAGCGATGTCGGCACATCTTTATCAATAAATATAACAAGTTCAACCCCTTTGCCTGAAACCCTTCCTGAAAACATATCCGACAGATTATCCATGATTTCATATAAATTGAAACTCACAGATTCCAAATCCATTTTTCCGGCTTCAATCTTGGAATAATCTAAAATATCATCAATGATACCGAGCAGGATATGTGCGGAACTCCTTATTTTGGATACATAATCTTTCTGTTTTTTCGGCAGATCGCTTTTCAGCGTCAGGTCTGAAAAGCCCATGATGGCATTCATGGGGGTGCGGATTTCATGGCTCATATTGGCAAGAAATTCGCTTTTGGAACGGGTTGCCGCCTCTGCTTTTTCTTTTGCCGCCTCCAATTCGGCGGTGCGCTGTCTCACGAGTTCTTCCAGCAGTTCTTTTGACTTTTGCAGTTCTTCTTCAATCCGCTTCTGCTCCGTAATATCATGGGAGACAACGCCGACATGCGATATTTGTCCCTTTTCGTTATAATAGGGAGAGTATATGACCTGATAATATCCCAGTCCTCTGCCGTGGAAATTGAACCAACTGGCATATCTGACCTCTTTTCCGGCAAAGCACCGGTCCATATTGGGTTTGATATTTTTTTCAAAGGTTTCCCTGCCCCAGACTTCCTCCAGCGTATTGCCGACGATTTTATCCCGTGATTTGTTGTAAGCCTCACAGTATGCCCGGTTGACCGCTTCATAAACATAGAGGGTGTTCACAATGGTCATAAGGTCTTTGGAGGCATTGGCAATAAATTCGAATTTGCGGGAGGCTTCTTCTGCTTCTTTGTGCTGTATTGCAGCGCCGATGACCCCGGCTGCGGCTTTCAGAACATCGGTTTCTGCCGGGAGCCGGTTTCTGTGTTTCACACAGTCGTCAAAACCGATAAATCCCCACCATAAGTTTCCCGCAAAAATCGGAGAGATCAGGAGCGAACAGACATCTCTGGGAAGAATAAATGCCTGCTCGCTTTCGGGGAAATCCTCACGGTTCCCGTGAACCGCAAGGCCCCTGCCCAGAATTTTTTTCCAGCGTCCGAAGCCCTGGGATTCATAATAAAATGTTTTTGATTCAGGACAGTCAGTCATGGGTGTGACGCCGGCATCTGCCCATTCATAGCGCCGGGTCATGAGCAGTTCGCCATAAGCGTCTTTTGAGTTCTGAAAAATATAAACACGGGAGAACTGGGCTGTTCTGCCGAGGTTTTCCAAAATTTCCTGAATGTTTTCTTCCCATGAACTTGCAGAAAGCAGGCTTTCCGCCACGCCTGAGAGGGATTGAAGGATTGCCTCTCTGCGGACCAAAGTTTCCTCAGCTTTTTTTCCCGGTGTGACATCCTGAATGTTTACGATAATATAGTCAACAGAACCGTCATTCCGCCGCAGGCAGCTCACAGAGACAAGCGCGGAAATATTTACCCCGTCTTTTCGGATGAAATTTTTATCTATGGTATAATTTTCTGTTTCGCCGGACAAAAGACGGTTCAACTGACTCACCCCTGCCCCGGCACGGAGGGGAATATCTGTCTTAAATTTATCAGGACAGACCATCGCGGTCCAGTCCGTTTCCGACAGTTCTTTTCGCTGATAACCGAGTATTTCGCAAAATTTTTCATTGATGTGAATCCATCCTTTTTCAGGAGAAATCACAGCCGCGCCGCCCATACCGATTTCAAAATATTTTCGGAACAGTTTTTCTCCGCCGGCTGCCGGTTCGGCTCCGCTCACCGACCCCGGTTCGGTGTCGGCTTCATGTATGTGCGGTAATTGCATTTCCCCGTTCAGCCGGGACAGTTTTGCATTGCGCCCGGCAATTTTGTGCTGCGGCAGGCCGGTCTGTTTTTGCTGCCATATAAAGGCGATGAAAACTGTAAGGAGGAATGCGTGAAAAATTATATCCCTGTAAAAACTGTCACGGGGGGAGATATTCCACCATAAAACAGATATCAAAAGCATCAAAGCAAAAAAAAATATCTGATTTCGTTTCATCGTAACCTCATTGAAGTGAGAATTGAGAATTGAATTGTCATTCTGAAAGAAGTGAAGAATCTTATTTCTCAATTCTCAATTCTCACTTAACAAGACGTCCGAATCTTCCGCCGTAAATGTATGGCTTGTTTTCTGATTGTTTTCGTCAATCGTGTGGTAAACAAATTTTGTTTCAAGATGTCTTTCAGTCCTCTTTTTCTCTTTATCACGGTCTTCGCATATTGATTTAACTGATCTGATTTTATTAAGAATATCTGCTGAAATCTGTTCAATAACTGCTCGACGTTTTCCGCCGCTCACTTTACTTCCTTCCGTCTGAACCTGTTCGCCTTTTGATGCCAGAATTTTTGTTCGGACCAATTGCCTGCTGTAAGCTTTCAGAACATTATGTATTTGGTAAAAATGAATTTTTTTCATAATTTGACAGTTTTCTCGTTCCCACGCTCCGCGTGGGAACGCAGAACGGCCCCGGCTGAAAACAGATAAACCCGTTTTACTGTTGATCTCGTTCCCGCGCTCCGCGTGGGAACGTAAAGCGAGTTTCAAACTCGCTTTATACCAATCCGCTATCAAAAACCCTGTTCTCCGTAAAACCGCTTTTCAAGCGGTTTCAGCGATTTGAAAAATCGCTGTACGTCTGAAAAAACTGATTTTTGAAAGCGAATTGGTATTACATCCGGACGCGGAGCGTCCGGGCCGCATTCCCACGCAGAGCGTGGGAACGAGATCAACAATTTTTATGTTTTTGTCTGTGTCCGTCTGTGTGCGTCTGTGGCAAAAAATTTCAGGAAGCATTTAAGATCATCAATCGTCAAAATTTCCCTTTGCGCCTTTATCACCGGAAAGGGAAGCCGCGCGCTGAACAATCTTTTCCGGCGTCCATTCCGAGGGATTTTCAATCCGCGCCGCTTTGGGACCCGGATCATAAGTCCCTGTTTTCAGAATCGTATCAACCGCAATGTCCGCCGTGTCCTGTGCATTGAATACCTTTATCATCATGTTGTAAACAAAATCTTCAACCCGTTTGCTCATCCGCTCCCGGACTTCCTTTGCCTGTCCCAGAAATTTGTTTTCAAACGGCAGATTCAGCTTTTTGTAATCTCCGGCTTTCAGCCCTTTGTCTTTGGCGTATTTCGTCATTTCATTCCACATATCTTCTGTGACGCCTTCGCCTTTCACCTTGACAAAATTTCCGTCCGCATCAAGCCGGGCATTGCCGTAATCATTCACTTCAAGCCCCCATGAAATCATCTGAAGCGCGGTGGCGACATTTGCCTTGGTGGTTCTGGTTTTTGCCGCGATTTCCCGCAGCCGGTCCGAACTGTTTCCCGAAGTGCCGTGCTGCGCGCCGGAGACCCTGTATTTTTCCAATGCCTTATGAATATCGGCAGTGAGTTCCACCTGAATGCCCTGAGCGCTTTCTTCGATGCCGTGGGTGGTGCCGTTGTTCAGCGCGATCCAGTTCGGAAAAATATCATGGGCGTTGAGTCCCTGAATGAGAAACACCGCTTCCGGCACAGTGGAAAGTCCTTCTTTTCCTTTTATTTCGCCGACTTCTGTTTCAAATCCCGCCCATTTCGGCACAAAAGGATACAGTTCCAGACCGGCAAGCAGGTTTTTGTCATCGGTCATGTGGGAGGCGTCAATGGCAATAGAGGTGATGCCCGCTTCAAAAAGGCTCGGAATTTCTGTCTTTGCCTTTTGAATATCCTGTGCATTCTTGATGCCGTAGTGATCCGCATGAATCGCCACCGGCACGGTGATGTTGAGTTCATTGCAGACCGCATCCACCTGCCGGGCAATATTCCACAAACTCACCGCACAGTACGCGCCCGCGCCGCCCTCGGATTTGGCGATTTCAATTATCAGAACGGAATTTGCCCGCTGCGCGGCTTTCAGCGCGCCCCGTATCACAAAGTGGCTTCTGCCGTTTGCCGCCATACAGATGGCTTTCCCTTTTGCGAGCATGGCAAGGTCAATATATTTTCCGCTCACAATTAATGCCTTTGAATTTGGGAAAAGACTTTTCACATTGGGCGGCCGCCCGATTTCAATTGCCTTTTGAAAATCTGTGTTTTTTGACATGGTGAACCTCCTTTTTTGCGTGTTGGGTGTTATTCTCGTTCCCACGCTCTGCGTGGGAATGCAGGTTGGACGCGCAGCCTGCCTGATGTACCCGGGGACGTTCCCACGCGGAGCGTGGGAACGAGATCAAAAAATAACCGTTTAATACTTATATGTAAGCTTCAGCCGGAATGTCCTGCCGTCCTGCTCAATGCTTTCCTGCTCATGCTCTTCGCTTGCAGGGTCTGCGTATTTTTCATCAAACAGATTATAAACACTGCCAGAGAGTTCAAGCCCATTGATGACATTTTTCCACAGAAATGTCAAATTTCCGACAAAATAAGCGTTCAGCGTGTTGTCTCGGATTGTTTTTCGCTCGCTGACATATTGTCCTTCAAAAGAAGCAAACATCTTTTCAGGCATCTTATGATGAAAAAGAGGAACGGAAATATCGCCTTTTATCAAATATTTAGGTGAATTGGAAATAATTTCAGAACGAAGACCGTCTCTGACCTCCTGATACGAACAACTGATATTTCCGGCAAGACCGCTTTTCCATTTTCCCTGAAATCCCAGTTCAATGCCTTTTGCTTCAATATCATCCGTATTTTCAAAAGTCCATGAATCCTCATTATCAGGAGTCTGATAAGGTATCTGAGAGATGAGCCCCTCAATTTTGTAATTAAATCTGGAAACAAAGCCTTTAAAATGTTCTCCGAACCTTTGTTCTGCGATAAGTTCATAAGTGGTGATTTTTTCCGGGTCCAATGCCGGCTTCAAAGCCCATTCACGCACATACATTTCATATACATCCGGGGCACGGAACGCGGTCCCGTAAATCAGTTTCAGACTTGTTTTTTCAAACGGATTGTAAATCAGAGCCAATCTCGGATTGAATGTGCCGCCGAAAGATTCATATCGGTCATAACGGATGCCCCCGTTAAAGATAAGATTCTCAAAAATGCGGGTTTCATCCTGAACATAAAGCGCATAGCTCACACTGCTGTTTTCCTTATCAAGCCCGACTCTGTAAGGCGATTCATCATAATTGAACATATCCTGCCGGATATTTTTCTGACACTCGCCCCCCAGCGTCATAATGCTGTTGCCGAAGAGTTTTCGGGTCAGCTTGAGTTCGCCCCCGATCCATTTCGAAATGTCATCATCTATGTTTTTGTAAACATATTCTGTACCTTCCTCATCTGCCCTGCTGTAAGGATAATTTCCATTGTAAACATAGCGGTCATAATAGATGCTCCCTGAAACATTGAAATTTTCATCAAACTGATGCCCGTATTTCAATTCAAGATACGCCCGATTGTCAACAGTATCAAAGGGTTCATTGAATACGGTTTCAAAAGCCGCGGTTGGAACGTCTTTGTTCCGCGAGCTGTAAGCGCCTGACAATATGAAGTCATTCAAGAAAGACAATTTAAAAAACAGGTTATGAAGATTCTCGCCGTCCATGTCTTCAGCGATGCCGTTGTTTGCGGAAGGATCATCAAATTCTTTGTAGTAAATCCGGTCATTGCCTTTGCTGTCATAAACAGAGCCGGAAATCAGCAGATCATTATTATCGGAGAACTTATTTCCGTAAGTGAATCTGCCGTTATATCTGTCATAACTGCCTGCACTGACAGAAGTTTCCGTTCCGCTGATGTCTTTTCCCTTTTTGGTGATGACATTAATCACGCCGAAAAAAGCATTGTTCCCGTAAAGACAGGATCCGGGCCCCCTGGTAATTTCAATTCTGTCAATCAGATCAATGTCAATGGGAAAATCCGCTCCGATAAAAGCCTGTTCGAAAATATTGTCGTTGATGCGGTGTCCGTCTGCCAGAATCAGGACTTTGGTATTCAAATCTCCGGGACGGCTGAAACCCCGGACACCGATATAATGATAGTTTCGGTCATAGCTTATATAAATGCCTCCTGCATTCTGCAAAATATCTGTCAATCCCCGCCAGCCGAATTTTTTTATTTTCTCGGAAGTGACGATGCTCACCAAAGACGGTGCCTCCGAAGTTTTCTGCTCATATTTTGAGGCGCTCCAGACAAAGGCATCGGCTTCGGCTTCGGCTTTGATCCATCGGAGTTCTTCATCCAATCCCGCGTCATCATTCTCAGACAGCGGCGGCTTATGCGGTTCTTCGGCAAAAACCGGAAATCCGCACAGCATTGTGAATACAATCAGGAGAAACACGAAAGCACAAAAAAAACGAAAACAGAATACAGGTTGCAAGTTGCAGGGGACAGGTGGCAGGTTACGGGGCAACCTGCAACCTGCGACCTGCGACCTGTAACCTGCGTCCTGC
>JAIFKL010000099.1 GCA_020049595.1 Desulfobacteraceae bacterium | reverse complement strand
TGATGAAATAAATCCACCTGTCGCTTATTGTCTCAAGTTCATCTGCTTTCTTTGTGAATTTGGGCAGTTCTATGAAAATCAGCTCAATATCGTCGCTGTATTTTATCAGCGTCTCTTTTTCAAGCAGGCGGAAATATGTGATAACCGGCTTAATATCTTCGAACATCACAAAATCGGTCACGGTCAGGGCGATAATCGGCTCAAGTCCGGCAAATGCCTCCGCTTTGTGAAGCTGCATGGAATATGCTTTCGCGGCATTGTACAGCACCCGCTTTTCAAATCCTTCCACATTCAGCACCTGCATTTCGATTATCACACGGCGGTTATCCGACAGAACAGCTTTCACGTCAACATAAGTGTCTTTCATGCCCTTTATCAGGGGAATCTGATACGGGTCAACAATCGTGAGATCGGTGATTTTTGCGTCATCTGTAAAGTCAGTCACCGCATTGAGAAAACTGATGAGAATCTCCTTTGATTCTTCGGAGCCGAAAACTTTTTTGAAGGCATAGTCCGTTCTGACATCTAAAAAACGCATATTTTCCTCCTTTATATCCGTTATATCCGTTTCATCACAAACAGCGTCACATCATCGGGTTTTTCATAATCTTTCAGGGTGTTCAGAATTGCGGCATGGACCGCTGCGGCTGATTTGCCGCCTGCGGACTCGACAATCTCCGTAAGAAGTTTTTCTCCGAACAGATGTCCGTCTTTGCTCTGAGCCTCGGTGATGCCGTCTGTGTAAAGCACGATGCAGTCTCCGGGTTCCATCTTCAGCGTACCGTCGGAAAGAAATTTTGAAATATCCGGTTCAAGCCCTATCCACATGCCGTCGGTTTCCACTTTCTCGACACGGCGGACTGCGGCGCGCCATATCAGAAGGTCTTCGTGCAGACCGGAAAACGAGAACATGCCGTCTTTTTCCGCGGCAAGCACCACGATGGTGATATGTTTCGCCTCTTTCATTCTTTCGATATTTTCATAAATGATCCAGTTGACCGCGGTGAGCAGCGCGGAAGGCGATATCGTCGGATTTTCAAGCAGAACCGTGTGAATCGCGGTCTGAACCATCATCATCACCAATCCTGCGGTGAGACCGTGTCCCGAGACATCGCCGATCACAATCCAGTCATATCCGGCAACGGAAATCACATCGTAATAATCGCCCCCGACCTGTTCGGCTGGTTCGAGGCTCGCCACGATTTCATATCCCGATATTTCCGGTTTTTCCGGAAGCAAAACCGTCTGAATCTGTTTTGCCAGTTCCATTTCAGTTCCGAGCGCGGCTTTTTCAGATACTGCCGAACTCAGTCCGGCAATGAGATGATTCACGCCTGTGATGAGTTCTGCCCAACCGCCGTCAAATGCTTCGGCATTACCCCGGATGTCCAATCTGCCCTGTCCCACCGACTGAATCATGCGCTCTGTTTCTTTCATAATATCATTCAGTCGTTGCGTCATCCGGTTCAAAGCCTGCATCATCCGGTCATGCGCCGAGCGTTCTCTGACTTCCGCGGTCAGATTTCCCGCGGCGATGCCTTCGGCAGTCATAACCGTCTGATTTATCGCTTCAACCAGCATATTCAGGCTGTTACGGATTTCCTCAAATTCGCCCCTGTATTTTTTCCCGTTTATTTTTTCCGGCATCTCTCCGAGAGATATGCTGCCGAGATATGCGGCAGTGGCTCGTATCGGCAAGATGATGATTTTCCTGATGCTGAAAAAAAGCAGCAGAAACAGCAGCGAATTTAATATCGCAAGCGTTATGAGCATGTTTATGATTGACTCATTCAGTTTTTTCTGCATGAATTTCGGCGTCAGACAGACTTTCACAGTCCCCAACATCTCATCCTGCCAGACGATTTCTTTTTCTCTTTTGACACATTCATCAGGGAAACCGTTCCCTGTGAAAGGGACACTCTGCCATTGCTCATCTCGTGTTTTGCCATAGACATTATCCAGATTGTCTCTGATAAAGATCGCATAAACCTGTTTTTCTTTCATGGTGGCTTCCAAAACGCCTTCAATCGCGTTGGCATCGGTATCCCACAGGGGTTTTCTCAGGCTTGTGGACAGATGGTTTACAAAAAATTCGCCGGATTCGTTCATCTCCGAGTTCATCTCTGTCAGGGTTTTATGATAGTAATTCATCATAAATCCCGCAAAGATAAGTGTTGTTGTCAGCAGCAGGATAAAACTTATTCTTGCCTGAATGCCGTGAAACCGGTAAGTCTTACGACGTAGTGTCATATTGAAATCTGCTCCTTTGAATTATGGTCAGGGTGGGCAAAGCCCGCCCTACTTCAGTAGTCGCTTCATTTTTTCCGCCAGATTATGATTGACTTCTGCCGTCTTGAGGGAAATCCGAATAAAACGCTCTGAAAGTCCTTTAAAATTTGAACAGTTGCGAATGAGAATCCTATCATCCGCCAAAGCACTGCAAATCTCATCCGATGTCTGATCTTTCAGCAATACGGCGAGCATGAAAGAGGTGGTGCTTGGAAAAAATTTTATGCCGGAAACATGTTTGAAAGCTTCGCTGAAACGATTTCTTTCAGTCTCCAAAAAAAATCGTGTTGCCTCGATGAAGGCATCGGTTTCGGCTTTCCGCTCCATGAGATAAATCACTGCTTCCTGCGCCAGACGGTTCACGCTCCAGGGAAGCATGTGGCGTCTGAATTTCTCAATCGCTTTCTTGTTGCAGGCAATCAGAAAACCGATTCGCAATCCGGGAATCCTGAAAATTTTGGACATGGAATTTAAGACAATGACATTGGAAAGACCGCAATGCAGCATACTTTCAGCGTCACCGCGGATGACAAAAGGCAGATAGGATTCATCAATGATGAAATTTTTATTCGGATGGGATTTGCAGAGAGATAAAAGCGTATCTGCCGGAATCAGCACGCCTGTAGGATTGTCGGGATTGCAGATGAAAACCGTATCTGCACCTTCGATATCTTTTTGAAACTGAAGAAAATCCGGTTTAAATTCCCGTGATTCTTCACTCATTGAATAGGAATGCTCAACACGGTGCATGATGCAGGCATCCGCGTAATCCGAGTAGGTCGGCGCGAGAATACAGGCTTTGCGGGTTCCGAGCGCCTGCGGTATGTTGTAGATAAACTGCGTGGTGCCGTTCCCTGCAAGAACAAGATCAGGATCAAGTTCGTATTTCCCGGCAAATGCACAAACAGCTCTTTCAGCCGAGACTTCGGGCAGGGCAGTGACGGTGTTTATCTCTTTCCTGAGAAAATCGGCAAGCCCGTGCGGCGGTCCCAGCGGATTGACATTGCTGCTCATATCAATAATGTCGGATGTCTCGCATCCCAAACGCCTCGCTAATTCATAAATATTGCCGCCGTGTCCTTTTATCAAAATATTCCTCCGAGTGAGGCAAATCTCTCGCAAAGACGCCAAGTTTTGCCTGTAGAGCGGGTTTCAAACCCGCTTTACATTATTTTGGAAGCGTATTTTGCGGGCTTTGCGAGAACCTTTCAGATGCCTGCCATTAAAAAGAGAAGCGATTCAGTCACTTCGCACATTGCGCCGAGCATGTCGCCGGTAATGCAGCCCATCCGTTTTTTATAAAACAGCAGAATGACAGCCGCGGTTCCGATAAAAACTGCATTCAGCCAAAGCCCCCGCCATCCGGCAAAAAATGAAATCGTCACCGGAATGAGCAAGCCTGCATAAGCAGAGAGTTTGATACCGGTTCCGAAAAAAGCATGAGCCGTGCCGCCTTCGGGTCTGCCGTATTCCAGAAAACGGAATCCCAAGAGCATACCTGCCCGTGAATATGCCGGAATGATTATGAGCAAAAGCTGGCGATGCTCATTCAGACTCAGAATGCCGCCCCATTTTACTGCCAGCACGCAGACAACGGCAACCAATCCCATTGCGCCGATACGGCTGTCTTTCATAATCTCAAGGCGGCGTTCCCGGGTCCGGTTTCCGTAAAGACCGTCTGCGGTATCTGCCAGCCCGTCTATGTGCAGCGCGCCGGTTAACACGGCAAGCAGAACAACATCAAGCACAGAGCCGGATTCATGCCATAATCGTGAAAATATCAGGTCCGCGCCTGAGAGCATCAGACCCAGCATCATGCCGACAATCGGAAAAAAAACAAGCATTCCTTCGGGATCAAATGTTTCCGTCTTTCCGACCGGAAGGATTGTGAGAAACTGTATGGCTGAAATAAGATTTTTCATTTGCATTGCCCCACAACTTTGTTCCGACCGGTTTCTTTTGCCTCATAGAGCGCATCGTCCGCTCTCCGCAGCAGTTCTTCAGCGGAAACGGTTTCTTTTTTCAGCTCGGCAACCCCCTGACTGACGGTAATTTTTATCTCTGTTTCATTGAATCTGAATATCTCATCTTCAACTTTCATTCTCAGATGTTCTGCCAATTTTGTTGCAGACTCAAGTCCGGTTTCGGGAAGCACACAGCAAAATTCTTCTCCGCCGTAGCGGGCAAAAATATCAACTTTCCGGATGGTTGAAACAATCAGGGATGCAAAAGTTTTTAATATGTAATCTCCGCAGGGATGACTGTATGTATCATTGATTCTTTTGAAAAAATCTATATCCTGCATGATAATACTCAGCGGTCTGAGATATCTTTTATGTCGTTCAAACTCTTCTGCCAGGCGGCTTTCAAGGAATCTCCTGTTATAAACACCGGTCAGACCGTCTTTGATGCTCATTTCAATGAGTTTCTGTTCATAAGCAGCAACATCCGTCACATCCTGCACCATAATATAGACATATTGAATACGGTTGTTTTCATCGCGCAGGGGGCCCATGGTGCAGCTCTGCCGCATGTATTTGAAATGGGTTCCCTGAGAATTGCTTGCTTTGAAAGGAAAAATATATTTATGCAGCTTTTGCGAGAAAAAAGCAAAATTCCCGAAGGTCAGCACAGACTTGACGTTTCTTAAAAAACGGGGATTTTTCATCTCCGGGAAAAAATCGAAAATCGTCACACCGATAATTTCCTGTGCGGAAATTTTGCTGTGAATTTCCATCCACCGGTTCCATTTATAGACCTTGAGTTCTTTGTCGAGAATGACAATGCCGACATTGACCATATCGAATATCTGAGCGAAAATCATTCGTAGGGTTCCATAAAATTATGCAGGGCTTTCTGAAGCCATTCAATGGCTTCCTGATTGGTAATAATCAGCAGCAGGCCGTTTATATCTATTTTCTGAAATCTGAAGACGGTTTCCATGATGATTGCTGTCTGAGCCGGATCAAAAGACATGACAAAGGCACTGTATTCATCGCTGTTGTGGTGGATGACCTGAGGCGGCGTATAAGTGACAAAAGTATTTAACAGCTCGCAGACTTTTCCCACGCATGCGCCGATCAGAATATTGCCGACCTCCATTAAAACTTCTTTTTCCTGTCCTGCGATGGGTTTCACTTCGAAATCATTCAGTTCGGCGTCATCCAGAATCGCAATCAGACTTCTGCCGCTTCTGTTTGGCAATACCAGTATTCCGGATCCCTTGAAATCTCCCCAGAAATTCTGTGCGACAATGCTGTTTTCCGTGTGCAGATTCATCCGATTTATCAGATAATCGGGCAGGTCTCCGATTCCCAGCAGCTGAATGCTCGGCGTATTCAGTTCCACATAGATGTCAATGACTTCGGCAAGATCGGCAGTGGCGTTGCCGAAAGCGATATTCATGATTTCCTGTAAAATTTCTTTTTCCTCTTGGGAAAATGCCGGACAAGATTCAATCTTCATTGTTTTTCTCCGGAACGGCTTTTCAGCAAATCTTCCACCTTTGCCAAAACGTCTTCCACAATTTTTGTTCGGGGCGGTTTTTTCAGCACCAAAAATGCCCCCAGCTCAATGACCCTGCTGATGGATTTTCGCTGAATATCGGCTGTCATGACGACAATGACCGCGTCTTGGGAAAGTTTTCTGATTTCAGCAATGGCACTGTAGCCGTCAAGATTCGGCATGGTGAGGTCCATAAATGTCATATCAGGCTGAACTTCCTGATATTTTCTGATGCCTTCATATCCGTCATCCGCTTCGTAAATTTCATATCCCTTGTTTGGCGGAATGGAACTTTTCAGCATTCTTCGAGCCACAGGAGAATCGTCAACGATCAATATCTTTTTTATCATAACAGACACCCTACATTTCATCTTTCTGCCAGACATTCAGATTATCACCTTTTCAGATAAAAACAAAGCTTTTTAGCGTTTTACCCCTGATATGGCGCAACATATTTCTGTCATTGATATAACTGATTATTCTGTAATATCCTGAATTTCCGCTGTCGTCAAGCCTGTCAGCTCGGCTATCATAAGAATATCCATGTTCCTCTTTTTCATGCTTCTCACAACTTCGATTTTGCCCTGTGCCACTCCCTGAGCCACTCCCTGCGCTACTCCCTGCGCTATCCCCTGAGCCACTCCCTGCGCTATCCCCTGAGCTATTCCCTGCGCTATCCCCTGTGCTATCCCCTGCGCCATGCCTTCTCTCAGTCCGTCCTTTTTGGCTTTATCAAGCGAACCTCTCTGCAACCAGATAAAATCTCTCCGTCTGTGCTGAATCTCTAATTCTTCTTCGCTTAATCCCGCCGTGTTCGCAATCTGAAAAGCTCTGTCAATCGGGTCCTGCGCCAATGATTTCGGCACATATTCAAGACTTCCCGCATGTTTGATAAAATAAATCCACTTGTCGGCTACGGTATCAAGCTCATCTTCTTTTTTTGTGAATTTGGGCAGTTCGATAAAAATCAGTTCAATATCATCGCTGTAGGTAATCAGGGTTTCTTTCTCGATCAGCCGGAAATATGTGATAACCTGCTGAATGTCTTTGAACATCTCAAAATCTGTTACGGTCAGGGCAATAATCGGCTCAAGCCCGGAAAAAGGCTCTGCCCTGTGCAGTTGTTCGGAATATGCTTTTGCAGCATTGTACAGCACCCGCTTTTCAAAACCTTCCACATTCAGCACCTGCATCTCGATAATGACCCGACTGTTGTTTGAAAGCAGTGCCTTCACATCCACATAAGTGTCTTTCATGCCCTTAATTATCGGAATCTGATACGGGTCAACAATCGTCAGGTCGGTGATTCTTGCATCATCGGCAAAGTCAGTCACCGCGTTCAGAAAGCTGATGAGAATTTCCTTTGATTGTTCTGACCCGAAAACTTTTTTGAACGCATAGTCCGTTCTGACATCTAAAAAACGCATGGTTTCCTCCCTTGCACTCACGCCGTCATAAACAGCATTTTTTCAAACTTGTCAAATTATTACCATCTGAAAATATTCGATTTGAAAAATTATCATCCCACGATACTTTGCGTTCTCTGCGCCTTTGCGAGAGATTCTTTTTTTATCGGACATGGACAGGAATGCCAGCGACCATCCATATCACCCTGTGCGCTGCTGCTGCAACTTTTTGGTTGGTCTGTCCCGCAATATCCCGAAACTGCCTTGCCAGCCGATTTTCCGGGACAATGCCCGCGCCGACTTCGTTTGAAACCAGAATCACCGGGCATTCCGCTTTTTCAAGAGACTGAATCAAGTATCTGATATGTTCATCAATTTTCTGCGATTCATCGGTATCCAGCAGAAGATTGCTGATCCAGAGCGTCAGGCAGTCTGCAAGAATCACCGATGCTTTCCGGCTGTTTTCAAGAATGGCTTGGGGCAGAAAAATCGGCGATTCAACAGTTGACCAGCCGGCACCTCTTTCTTTCTGGTGATGTGCCACTCTTTCTTTCATCTCTTCATCAGCAGGCAGACAGGTGGCGATGAAGACTTTGCTGTCCCGGGAAATTTTTTCCGCCAGCTCAAGGGCATGACGGCTTTTTCCGCTTCGGCATCCGCCGATAACAAATGTAATTTTTTTCACAGATTTCTCTCTGAAATAGGGGTTAGGGGTTAGAGGTCAGGGGTCAGAGGACGATGAGCCGCTGACCCCTGACCTCTCACCTGTCAAATATTTTTTCGGCAATATCTTTCATATTAACATATTTTTCAAAATGCGCTGCCAGCAGGTCATATTCAGCGTCTCTTGCAGCAAGCCCCTGCTTTTCGGATACAACGATATGTTCCATGCCGATGCTTTCCAACCACTGCTTTGTAATGCCCGGCGTGTCAAACAGACCGTGAATATAAGTTCCCATAATTCTGAAATCAGCGGTCACGCAACCGTCTTCGCAGTCACGGCAGGTCTGGCGGTTGCGTTTATGAATCTGAAACAGCGCATTTCCCCCGAAACGCTCGGTTTGTCCCACATGGATTTCATAGCCGGTTCCCTGAATGTTTTCCCACGAAAATTCAGTCAGCGTGGTGGTTTTCGGCGCACGTAAAACTGTGTTCACCGGCAGAAGCGAAAGCCCTTCAGTTGCGCCGGGAACGCCTTCCAATCCCTCCGGATCATGCACATGATTTCCCAGCATCTGATAGCCTCCGCAGATACCGAGAATGTGTCCGCCCTTGTTTAAAATAAAATGATTCGCGTAAGCTTTGATTTCATCTGCCCAGCCGGTTTCTTTCAGCCAGTTTAAATCAGAACGCGTGTTTTTGGAGCCGGGCAGAATCACAGCCTTGAAATGTGAAAGCGGCTGTACTTTTTCCAAAAAACAGAGATTCAGCCCCTCTATGCCGGAAAGCGGCGCAAAATCTGTAAAATTGGAAATATGGGGAATGCGAATCACCGCTACGGACGGCACATTATTTTTTTCAGGAAAGGCATTTGCAGGATTTTCAATCACAACCGAATCTTCGGCTTCGATACGGATGTGGTTGTACCAGGGAAGTACGCCGAAAACTTTTTTCCCGGTTTTCTGCTCAATCCAGTTCACGCCGTCTTCAAAGAGCCGAATATCGCCCCGAAAGCGGTTGATGATACATCCGGCAATCCGCTCCTGCGCGGCAGATTCGAGACACGCCAGCGTCCCGACAATCTGGGCGAAAACGCCGCCTTTGTGAATATCCGCCACCAGAATCACGGGCGCATCAGCATATTCAGCCATGCGGAAATTGACAATATCATGCGCCATCAGGTTGACTTCCGCGCAGGACCCCGCACCTTCCATAATGACAAGATCATATTTTTCCCGAAGCCGGTCAAGCGCTTTGCTTGCGGCGGAAAACAGAAATTTTTTTTTCCGGTGATATTCAATTGCCGTGCTGTTTTCAAGCACTTCTCCGAGAAGAACCACCTGAGCGCCGACTTCGCCGGCGGGTTTTAAAAGAATCGGATTCATGTCAACATGCGGCGGAATGCCGGCAGCTTCCGCCTGAACAATCTGCGCTCGTCCCATCTCAAGCCCTTCGGGTGTGACGCCGGAATTATTGGACATATTCTGCGCCTTGAAGGGCGCAACACGGATGCCTCTGTCGGCAAAAAAACGGCAAAGCGCGGTGACGACAATGCTTTTGCCCACATCCGAGCCTGTTCCGAATACGGCAAGGCATTTGGCTTTTTTTTCAGAATTTAACAGGTTATTATTCATTCTGTCCATATAAAAAAGTTAAAGGTTTATGAAAAAACGAGACGATATTCAAAATTATATCAAAATTATATACTGATCCGCTTTTGTTTTTTTTGCCGCAGACACACACAGACACACACAGACGGCTGTCCGAAAACGGAATACGCTATAGCTGTAGAACGGGTTTGTCTGTTTTTAGCCGGGCGTTTTACAAATGCTGAGAAGATATGCCGTAAAAAACCGAAAGCGGATCACTATATATCAAAATTAGACATTTTCGGAAATAATCAGCAAATCTCCCGCAAAGACCGCAAAGCAGAAGAAAATTGCGGAACGGACAATATTTCTCTTTATTCCTT
>JAIFKL010000052.1 GCA_020049595.1 Desulfobacteraceae bacterium | reverse complement strand
GCTTTACCGAGGATGTTGCTGTAGAGCGGGTTTAAAACCCGCTTTACTTTGCCGTACAGAGCGGCCCGGGTTAAAACAGACAACCCGCTTTGCTTTTTAGGAGAATAATGGAAAAACATATTAAAATCGAAGATATAGCCCGTTTTGAAACTGCCTTTGACTCGGATCCGAAAAATCGGCTTGCTTTAAATGCCGTCACACAGAATCCTGTAAGCGTTATTGCGCTGAATCGGAAAGTCCTGAATCAGACCCATGTTTTTTCCCACGTCATCGAAACCCCCGAAGCGACGAGTCAGGAGTCAAGCGGCAGATGCTGGATGTTTGCGGGTCTGAACACCTTCCGGCTCGAGGCGATGAAGCGGATGAATCTTGAGGCGTTTGAGCTTTCACAGTCATATCTCATGTTCTGGGACAAGCTGGAAAAAGCAAATTTCTTTCTTGAAAATATTATAGAAACCCGGCATGAGACCTTAGACAGCCGGATAGTGATGTGGCGTCTGGCGGATCCCGTACCGGACGGCGGACAGTGGGATATGTTTGTCAATCTCGTGAAAAAATACGGCGTTGTTCCCAAGTCGGTGATGCCTGAAACCAACAGCAGCAGCGCCTCGGGCCCCATGAACATGATTCTTGTGAGCAAATGCCGGGAATGCGCCCGGAGACTTAGGGAAATACATGAATCCGGAGCTTCTGCTGAGAAAATGTATGAGGCAAAAAGCGAGATGATGTCGGAATTTTACAAGATTCTGACCATTCATCTGGGCAAGCCGCCCTCGCATTTTTTCTGGGAATGGCGAGACAAAGACAAGAAATTTCATCGCAAAGGCAAGATGAATCCTGCTGAATTTTTTAAAGAATATGTGGACGCCGATTTGGATGAAATGGTCTGTCTCATCAACTCGCCCACAAAAGACAAGCCTTTCAACAGGCTTTATACGGTGCAGTATCTCGGAAATGTCGTGGACGGCCAGCCGGTCCGCTATCTGAATGTTGACATTGAAACCATGAAAAAGGCTGCGGCAGAGATGATTGTCGAAAACAAGCCCGTATGGTTCGGCTGTGATGTCGGCAAGATGCTGGAGCGGGACAGAGGTATTTTAGACGCTGATGTTTATGACTACGGGCTGATTTACGGCACAAGTTTTACCTTTGACAAAGCCGCACGGCTGGATTACGGTCACAGCCGCATGACTCATGCGATGGTGCTGACGGGCATTGATCTGGATGAGCAAAACAAGCCGATAAAATGGCGTGTGGAAAACAGTTGGGGAACCAAAGTCGGCGATAAAGGCTACATGGTTATGACAGACCGCTGGTTTGACGAATATCTCTATGAGATAATTGTGAGCAAAAAAAAGCTTTCTCCCGAACTCCTGAAAATGCTGGATACCGAGCCGGTCGTGCTGCCGCCATGGGATCCGATGGGTGCGCTGGCGAATTGATTGCAGATTTGACAACCCCGCTCTTATAACCGGCAGGGCGGGCAAATTTCATTTCATTAAAAAATGCCCTGCCCTGCGGACTCGATAGTTATTCCCTGTACCCGCAGTCTTTATTCACACATGCCAGAAAAGTTCCTTCTTTTTTCGTGGATTTCTCAACCAGAAATTTTGCCCCGCAGCTCGGACAGACTTTATCCGCCGGCTTGTCCCATATCGCAAAACTGCAATCCGGAAAACGGCTGCATCCGTAAAAAGTTTTTCCCCGTTTTGATTTCCGCTGTAAAATTTCGCCGCTGCATCCCGGTTCCGGGCATTTCATGCCGATCTTTTCTCCGCCGCCGTTGCCTGAATCTGCGGACTGTGTGTTTTTGCACTCCGGATACGCGCTGCACGCGAGAAAATGCCCGTATTTACCACGCTTTAACACCATCGGGCTGCCGCATTTCTCACAGACCTTATCGGTCGCTTCATCCTCCGGGGGCTTAACCGGCTGAATTTTTCCTTTCTCATCCCGGGTGTAATCCGCGCTGAAACTGCATTCCGGATAACCGCTGCACGCGAGAAAATGCCCGTTTTTTCCCACTTTGATATGCAGCTTTTTACCGCATTCGGGGCAGTCCAATTCTGTGGGAAAACCCACGCCTTTCATACTGAGCATCCCCTCTGACGCCAAGTCCAGTTCTTTTTTGAACGGCTCGTAAAAGCGGTTCAGCACATTTAAAGAATCGGCTTCGGCTGATTCCACCTTGTCCAGATCATCTTCCATTTTTGCCGTAAAATCAACGGTAAACACATCGGGAAAACTTGCCACAATCAGATCGTTTACAATAAATCCCAGCTCGCTGGGACGAAAATATCCGTTGGTGAATTCGACATAGCCTTTTTCCCGAATGGTCGTTAAAATCGTTGCATAAGTGCTGGGCCTGCCGATGCCGTTTTCTTCCAATTCTTTGACTAACGAGGCTTCCGAAAACCTCGGCGGAGGCTGAGTAAAATGCTGTTTCGGGTCATATTTGCCGATTTTCAGTTCCATGGCTTCGGAAAGCGGGGGAAGCATCTTTGCCTTTTCTTTGTCTTCCGCTGCATCATCTTCTGACATATAACATGCCATAAAACCGGGAAATTTCACGGATGAACCGCTGGCGGTGAAGGTATAATCGCCGATGCCCACAGATACCGAATTGTTGTCAATCAGCGCCTGCTGCATCTGAGAAGCCACAAAACGCTGCCAGATCATGCGGTATAAAGACAACTGATCCGGAGAAAGATAGGGCGCAATTTTTTCAGGCATATTAAACACCGAAGTCGGGCGGATGGCTTCGTGCGCGTCCTGAACTTTTTTCTTATTCTTGAAAAATCTCGGTTTTTCAATCGAGTAATTCTCTCCGAAATGTTCCCGAATCAGCGCAATCGCTTCTTCTGCGGCTTCCTGTGCAATTCGGGTGGAATCGGTACGCATGTAGGTAATCAGTCCCATCGGCTCGCCGGATTCCAGTTCGATGCCCTCGTAAAGCTGCTGCGCCACGAGCATGGCTTTTTTTGCGGAAAATCTGAGTTTTCGGATAGCTTCCTGCTGAAGTTTGCTTGTCGTAAAAGGCGGCTGGGGATTTCGCTTTGTGGTCTTTTTCGCCACCTTTTCCACAACTGCTTTTTTTTCTGCCAACTCCTTCAGAATCGCTCTGACTTGGTTCTCATTCGGAATATGAATTTTTTTGCCGTCTTTTTTTGCCAATTTTGCTGTAAAAGGCGGGGGCGAACTGCCCTCAAGCTGTACCTCCACAGACCAGTATTCTTCGGACTCAAATGCCTGAATGGCCCGTTCCCGTTCACAGATAATTCTGACGGATACCGACTGGACGCGCCCTGCGCTCAGTCCTCTCTTGACTTTGCGCCACAGAATCGGTGAAATCTGGTATCCCACCAGCCTGTCCAAAATCCGGCGCGCCTGCTGCGCCTCGTATTTATGCTGATGGAGTTCCCGCGGGGAGGCGATTGCCTCCCGGACAGCGGTTTTTGTCAGTTCATGGAAATCCACCCGGTAAAATTTTCTGCCGTTTTTTTTCAGAATTTCTGCTGTATGCCATGCAATTGCCTCGCCTTCCCGGTCCGGGTCAGGCGCAAGATAAATATCTGTGGCATCTTCAGCCGCTTTTTTCAATGATGTGACAATCTTCTGCTTTCCGGTAATCACTTTGTATTCCGGCTTGAAACCGTTTTCAATGTCAATTCCCATCTCTTTTTCGGGAAGGTCTTTGATATGACCGACAGTTGCGGCAATCTTGTAATCTTTGCCGAGATATTTTTCCAGTGTTTTTACTTTTGTGGGTGATTCTACAATAACAAGCGGTTTATTGCTCACGATATTATTATCCTCTGTCAGTTTGTCATTTGTCATCAGTCAGGTAGGGGCAAACCTTGCGGACACTTTGTAAAACGGGTTTAAAACCCGTTCTGCATTAGGGGGGGCATTTCATGCCCAGACTAGATTTCTATTGAAAACAATTTTCCGGGAGATTGCCGGACAATTCCTTTCAGTTCTAATTGAAGCAGTATGCTCGACAGTTTCCCGGGTTCTATGGAAAGTTTCCGTACCAGTTCATCTATGTGAACCGGATAGGTGCCCAGCGATTGAAATACCGGCAATTCTTCCGGCAGCAGGGGCGGGAGATTGTCTGTCATCTGCTCCTGCTTTACATTTTCTTTTGCAAGATGTTTTTGAATGATATTGGGGAGTTCTTCTATAATATCTTTTGCATTTTCAACTAACTTGGCACCCTGTTTAATCAGTTTGTGCGCTCCGATGCTTTTAAATGAATGAATATTTCCGGGTACGGCAAAGACCTCCCGTCCCTGTTCGAGCGCAAGCTGCGCTGTTATCAGTGCGCCGCTTTTCTGTCCTGCCTCCACCACAACCGTCCCCAGGGACATGCCGCTGATGACGCGGTTCCGTATAGGAAAATGGTAGGCTTCGGGGTGTGCGTTCAGGGGAAACTCTGAAATCGCCGCGCCGTTTTCGGCAATCCTGTGAAAAAGCTTCTGATTTTCTGAAGGATAAACTTTTTCAAGACCGCTTCCCAAGACGGCAACGGTTTTGCCGCCGCCTGCCAGCGCGCCTTCATGGGCTGCGGTGTCAATCCCCCTTGCCATGCCGCTGATCACCGTAATTTTCAGTAAAGCCAAATCCTTACACAATTGCATGGCGGTAGAAATTCCGTAGCGCGTCGGATTTCGGGAACCCACGACAGCAATACTTTTTGCAGAAGCGCCGAGGTTTCCGAAAACATAGAAAAAAGGCGGCGGATCCGGCGTCTGAAGCAGCAGTGGCGGATATTCCGGGTCTGACAAGGTGACAATCCGGTAGCCTTTCTGCGAGACAAGATCAAGTTCTTTTTTCACCTGATCCGATATGCTATGCCGGCGAATGGCATTTACCAAACGCCGGGACATGCCATCAACTTCAAGAAGCTGCTCATCAGAGGCATTGAAAACATGCTCCGGCGAGGCAAAGCGATCTATCAGGCGTTTGAAAAAATGATTTCCGATTCCCGGAACACTTTTCAGGGCAAACCATGGAAGGATTTTTTCCATCAGGGTAAAGAATTGAGAATTGAGAATTGAGAATTGAGAAGCATTCAATTCTCAATTCTCAATTCTCAATTTATTTCCTCCTGTCACGTTCCTGCCACAAAATCAGAATAGGGCTTGCCACATAGACGGAAGAATATGTTCCCACAACAATGCCCGCGGTCATTGCAAATGCAAAATCATGGATGATGCCCCCGCCCAGAATCAGCAGCGCGACCACCGTGATCAGCGTGGTCCCGGATGTCAGTATGGTACGGCTGAGGGTTTCGTTTACGCTCCGGTTAATCATCTCTTTCAGAGAAAGTTTCTGATATTTTTTCAGATTTTCCCGGATACGGTCATATACGATAATGGTGTCATTCAGGGAATATCCGATAATGGTCAGAATCGCGGCGATAATCGGCAGAGAGACTTCCTTATCGAAAAGAGAAAACAGTCCTATGGTAATCGTCACATCGTGAATCAGCGCGACGATTGCGCCCATCGCATATTTTAACTGAAGAAACCAGAACAGCACCAGCGTTATCATCAGCGCGGTCAGAATCAGAATCGGAATGCTGAAACCGAAGTTGGAAACAGTATAAACACAGAAAATCAGCACGCCTGCCATGATACCGCTTTTGATCCATTGGGATTCAAAACGGCCCGAGATATAAATGGCGATCAGAAGCAGCGAATAAAATATGGCAAACAGTGCTTTTTCTCTCAGGTCTTTGCCGACTTGGGGACCCACGATCTCAATCCGGCGGATTTCCACATCCGCTTTTACAGCATTTTTTAATTTTGTTTCCAATTCCTCAGAAAATTTTTCATCGGTTGTTTCAGCTTTGTCTGTATGGATCAGATATTCATTCTCATTTTTTTCACCGAAACGCTGAACAGATGCGTTGGCACCCAAGCCGAGATCGCCAAGCCCTGCGATAGCGGACTTTACATCCTCGGTGCTTACGGGCGAAAAAAATTTGACCTGTATGACTGTTCCGCCGGCAAAATCAACGCCGTAGCGCAGCCCCCCGTGAAAAATGATTGAAAGAATGCTGATCAGAATCATTGCGCCTGATACCGAAAAGGCAAGCTTCATTTTACCGACAAAATCAATATTTATACCGGATTTTATAAATTGCATGAATGATAATTCCTCTTTTGTAAGTGAGAAGTGAGAAGTGAGAAATGTAGAACAAGTTTTAAACTTGTTTTACTGGAGTGAGAAATGTAGAACAAGTTTTAAACTTGTTTTACTGCCTGCCCACCTCTCACCTCTTCCTAAATACTGACCGTTTTCAGTTTACGGTTTATCAACAGATAATCAAATATAATCCGTGTCACGACCAGCGAGGTGAACACGCTGGAGATAACACCCAGACTCAGCGTCACGGCAAAGCCTTTCACCGGACCTGTTCCGAACTGGAACAGCACCAGTGCGGCAATAAGGGTGGTGATATTTGCATCGAGAATGGTCAGCGTTGCCCTTTCATAGCCCGCTTTCACAGCCGCATGAAATGTCTTTCCCAACGCCGTTTCTTCACGCATCCGCTCAAATATAAGCACATTGGAGTCCACAGCCATGCCGATGGTCAGAATGATGCCTGCCATGCCCGGAAGCGTGAGTGTTGCCTGAAACGCCGCCATACCTGCTGCTATCATAAGGATATTCATAATGAGTGCGACATCGGCAATCAAACCCGCCATGTTATAATACATCACCATGAAAACCACTACCATAATCCCGCCTACGGCCATGGAAATCAATCCTTTTTTAATCGAATCCAGACCGAGCGAAGGTCCGACAGTGCGTTCTTCAAGGATTCTCACGGGCGCGGGAAGCGCGCCTGCCCGCAGCACAATGGACAGATCACGGGCTTCATCCATTGTGAAATTCCCTGTGATTCTGGCTTCGCCGCCCCCGATTTTTTCCTGAATCACCGGCGCGGAATAAATCTTTTTATCCAACACAATGGCAAGGCGTTTTTTCACATTTTCCTCAGTGATCCGCTCAAAAATCCTTGCGCCTTTGGTATCAAATTTGATGGATACATAGGGTTCATTATACTGAGAATCTATCTGAACCCTTGCATCTGTGAGATATGCGCCGGTCAGCAGGGTGTGTTTTTTTACCAGAAAAGGAGTTTTGCTTACCCGCTTGGTTTCCCGGTCTTCCTTTATTTCATAAAGCAGTTCGTCTCCCGGGGGAATCTTTTTTTCTTTTTCCGCGGCAGCCACATCCGCGGTTTCATCCAGCAGCTTAAATTCCAAAAGCGCTGTTTTGCCGATCAGGTCTTTTGCCCGCTGGGTATCTTTGATGCCGGGCAGTTGTATCAGGATTCGCTTTTCTCCCTGCCTGCGGATATCCGGCTCACTTACGCCGAACTGGTCAATACGGTTTCTGATGGTTTCAAGCGCCTGTTCCGCTGCCATGGCCTTGATATGTTCGGCTTCTTTGTCCGGAATGTCCATCATCAGGTTCAGTCCGCCGTTAACCGGATCCCGGGAAAGCATCCGCAGTTCCCGAAATTCTTTGTCAAGGAGTTTTTCAAATTTATCAGCATCTTCCTGACTGCTTATCCTGACCGATATTTTGCCGGTCTGTACCCGCTCTATGGAAATGTTTCCGATCCGCTCAGTTTTTGCAAGTCCCCGCATCTCCTGAGTGATATGCTCAACAGTGCTTTCCACAGCTTTGTCGGTGTCCACCTCCAGCGCCAGATGCATACCGCCCTGAAGATCAAGCCCCAGATTAATTTTCTTGTGGGGCCATAGTGACGGTTTTGCTGTGGGGAGAATATACACAACTGACGCAATAATCAGCGCCAGAACCATAAGTATTTTCAATGAAAGACTCTTCAATGATCTCTTCCTTTTGTAGGGTGGGCATTCTTTATAATAAGATGACTTAATATCATCTTATTAAAAAATGACATGCCCGCTCTGCCTTTTTTTAATAAGATGATTCCTTAACTGATTTATTTTGATTTCAGCGTCTCCGAATTTGAGTCGCTTTTTTCCTCTTTTTTCGGCGGGGGTGATGATGCTGCCTGCGCCAGCGATGCGACATATCCCCGACTGACCTTTACCCGCACCTTGTCCGCAATTTCCACCGTTATCACAGATTCCTCAAGAGAGGTGATACTTCCGTAAATCCCGCCGTTTATCATTATCCGGTCCCCTTTTTTCAGGTTCCGGATCATTTCCTGATGTTCCTTCTGCTTTTTCTGCTGGGGACGGATCAGCAGAAAATAAAAAATGACAAACATCAGAATCAGCGGAATAAATGCTGTAAATCCGCCCTGTGCCTGTCCGCCGGCAGCCCCGCCCTGTCCCATTGCATACGCGATACCCTCTGTCAAAATAAACCTCCTCAGAATGAAAAATGTTTAGGATTAAGCATTTTGAATTTCTGCATCGTAAAAATGAACCGCAAAGAGCGCAGAGTTCCCGCAAAGATCGCAAAGCTTCAAAATATATCTTTGCGGAACTCTGCGTTTTCCTTTGCGAAACTTTGCGGTTAAAAAAAAAGCAGGATTCAACTGCGTAACTCCTATTATTATAAAAAAATTATTTTACAGTTTGAAACACGCGGTCAAAAATGCTGCTGATATACTTTAAATGATAGCCCACGTCAAATATTTCTTCAATTTTTTCCCTGCCGAGACGGTCATAAATCAGCTTATCTGCCAGAATTAATTCCTTAAAATCTTTTTTTTCTTCCCACACCCGCATCGCCTGCGTCTGAACCGCTTTATAAGCATCTTCCCGGCTGACGCCTGCTTCTGCCAGCGAAAGCAGAATCTGCTGGGAAAAAATCAAGCCTTTGAGCTTATTCATGTTTTCTTTCATGTTTTCAGGATACACGACCAATTTTTCAATGATGCCCGTAATGCGGTTCAGCATGTAATCCATAAGAATCGTGCTGTCTGGCGCGATAATGCGTTCCACAGAAGAATGGCTGATGTCCCGCTCGTGCCACAGGGGAATATTTTCCAGCGAGGCGAGCGCATTTGCCCGAATGATCCGCGCCAGCCCGCAGAGATTTTCGGATCCGACGGGATTGCGTTTATGCGGCATGGCTGAAGAGCCTTTCTGACCTTTTGAAAAATATTCTTCAGCTTCAAGGACTTCGGTTCGCTGCAAATGCCGGATTTCAAGAGCCATCTTTTCAAGAGAGGATGCCATGATCGCCAGCGATGTAAAATACTCGGCATATCGGTCTCTCTGCACAATCTGGGTGGACGCGGGCGCAGGCTTGAGTTCAAGTTCTCTGCACACAAAAGCTTCGACTTCCGGCGAAATATTGGCAAATGTCCCGACCGCTCCGGAAATTTTTCCGTAACTGACTGTTTCCATTGCTCTTTCAAAACGGCTTCGGTTCCGGCGCATTTCATCGTACCAGACTGCCAGCTTGAGACCGAAGGTGATCGGCTCGGCGTGAATGCCGTGGGACCGCCCGATCATGACCGTATCTTTGTGTTCAAAGGCTTTTTTCCTGATGACCTCCATCAGCCTGTCGCAGTCATCCAGAATAATTTTGGCGGCTTGCCGGAGCAGACATGCCATAGCCGTGTCGAGAATGTCGGAAGACGTCAAGCCCAGATGAATATAGCGGGCGTCGGGTCCCACATGCTCGGCAACATTTGTCAGAAAGGCAATCACGTCATGCTTGGTCTCCGCTTCGATTTCTTCGATTCTTTCCACAGAAAAAGACGCTTTGTTTCGGATATTTTCCGCAGCTTCCCGGGGGATTTTTCCTATTTGAGCCATTGCATAGCAGGCAAGAATCTCCACTTTCAGCCATGTTGCATATTTGTTTTGGTCTGTCCAAATATCAGCCATTATTTTTCGGGTGTAGCGTTTTATCATGCTTTA
>JAIFKL010000235.1 GCA_020049595.1 Desulfobacteraceae bacterium | reverse complement strand
AATCTTTCTATCGTAAGATGTGCCTGTTTAAGAATATGTGAGAGAGTGGAACGCTTGACCGGTACATGAGCAGGCACGGTAATTTTCAGAACTTCGGGCTCGGTATGTTTCTGTAAACGGATATGACTGTCTTTCTGACGCACAACCGTCCGTCTCTCTGCAATGCTCTGATGATTTTATCATATCCCAGAATCGGCATTTTGATCATACAGCAATTTCAATGATTTCATTATTGTCTGTGTAAATCATATCATCTTCTACTGCCTCCAGATAAAGTTCGACAGCCTCTCTGATATTGGACAAAGCTTCTTCTCTGGTATCGCCTTCGCTGATACATCCGGGAAGACTCGGAACATATACTGTATAACCGCCTTCTTCGCTCGGTTCAAATACTATCTTCAATTTCATAATGCCTCATGTCCGCATTTAACGATTAACATAACAACATCCGTGTATGAGCATTCAACTCCCCGCTGATGTTGAATCTTTCACAGTTCAGCCGCCGCCCCTTTATGATTCAAAGTCAATCTTTTTCCCGTATCCTGTCTTCAGTTGAAAGTCAAGAAAAAAATGCTTCGGCGCTGTTCATCGCTGTAAGGTCTGAGATAAACGGCGAGCCGGATATTCCGTAATATCCCACACCTCAGTATTGATGCGGCGTGGTATTAGCAGTGTCCGCCTGATTGAGTGAGTAGGCATATTTTATTTATCAAAATGGAAATATTACATTTATATCCGGAATGTTTTCAAAATCAGCTTTGTTTTCTGTTACAATGTCAGTTACTTCATTTTCCTGCATACAGGCGGCAATCACCGAATCCCAGAAATGTGCATTATGACGGTACACCAGATCAACAGCGTTCAGAAATGTGTCCACATCCCTGTCTATAACTCTCCATTTATCTGATTTTATTATATCTTCTATGATAGTTTTTGCTTCCCCGATTTCAATGGGGTATTCCACTTTTCTGGTAATAACCACAAAAAATTCCATCAGATTCTGCACACAGACAATTCCGCCGCCTTCTTCCCAAATCTCTTTCAGAATCCTTTTTGCTGTTTCATGTTTTGTTCCTTCGGACGTGTCATACGCATAAACCATAATGTTGGTATCAATAAGTCTGTCAGTCATAAAGTTCTTCCCGCTCCGAATACAGCTTTTTTCCTAAATTGAATCCTCTGTCTAATAATCTGATCTGTCTGTTCTTAATGTTTTCCTGTTCTTCTTCGTGAATCGTTTTCAGCGTTACAAGAATCCGTGTTCCGACAGGAAGTCCTATCTGCTTTTCAAGACGGATGAGGTTTCCCTCAGCGATACCTTTATACATCTTTTTCAATGTGGTCATCTCCTTTCAATTTATCTTAAAGGACTGTATTATCGATAAATTCTTTTTTTAACTTTAAGTGATCCTAAAATATCATCAGAAAAGTAATATTCAACGCATTCTTTACTCTTTTTTAAAAATCCGTCACTCAATTCCGATTCCGCAACTTTCCCCTACTTCAGAAACCGCAGCTTCTGTTCCTTATCCCATACACCGCCTCCCTTTTCCGCCGCAGTATCCCGGAGTTCCTTTCCTCCGCAATCAGCTTTTATAGCGGACAGCCACATTGCCGGGAGCAGCGAAGTCAATCTTTCTCGCATATCCTGTCATCATTTGAAAGTCAAGAAAAAAATGCTTCACGCTGTTTATCGTTGTAATATCTGGAATAAACGGCGAGCGGACATTCCGTAAGCGAAGCGTCCCGCCTGTCCGCTTTCCTGTTTTTCTAATATCGTCTTAAACCTATTATAATTATTCAAAAAATATTTGCTGATTTTTTCCGATTTCAGAGACAGAACTCCGAGTGGAATAAGAAAAAAGGCAAGCTTCCCAAAGGCAAAGGCATCGGCATGGCCTGCGGATTCTTTGTTTCCGGCGCGGGCTACCCGATTTACCGTTCCGACACCTATCACGGCACCGTGTTCATCAAGCTGACCGAAGATATGACGCCATCGGCGTGAGGATTTTTGAACTTCCGCTGACATCCGAAAGGGTGTGGACGGCGATTAAGGAATACAAGGGGAAGAATAAGTAAGCTGTAGGGGGCGCGGCGGCCGCCGCGCCCCTGAGATGTTTCCCCATAACGACCAAAATAAGCGGCGGGCGAGTTAACCCGATACTCCATTAACCGGGCGTTTAGCCCGTCCGCTTCATTTTGCGGTTATATTTTTCGTGTAACCGGCGGTTTCACTTTAGATTTCATCCATGCATCCATTATCTTTTTTAGAAACTCATTGCCGAAGGTTGCCTTATCAATTTCCACTCTAAAGTTTTCTACAAACAGGGCTTTATTTTTGGTTGGAGGACCATCAAAAAGTTCAATTTTACCATTATGGCGAAAATCTATATTGGCATGAGCTACAGAATTTCTTATTCTTCTATAAAATGCAATATCATCACCTTCCTCTTTATCTTTCTTCGTCCTATCCCATTTTATTTCTCTGAAAATATTTCTGTCTGTATTGCAATTAGAGTAATCTATATCAATACCTACTTCTTTAGGATAGACAAACTGAATGTAAGAAGCCATCATTAATAATCCATCAGTGATAGGCACCTTATCTTTGTGTTCAAAAATTGCTAATATTGTAGCATTAGCAGAATGCAGAATTTCTTCTTGTTTTGACAGGTTCATACCTTATTCCTTTTATTCTAACATAAAATTCAGCGGCAGGCGTTAGCCCGTCCACTGCAATGACGGGTTAGGCTTTTCTTACCAGTTCAGCCGACTGAACTACAAAATTTAATGCTCCGAACAGCAAACTCAGTTTATCAACGATATAACTTTCCGTATTTTTGAAAAAACAGTCTTTTTCCAGTTTTCCGAACTGCCACAGGTTGCCGTCAGTAACCACTCCGTAAACAGGTCGTTCATAATCACCATTTATTTTCTGCGACGCAACCAGTTCAGCCAGACACTGACCCCACCCCTGTTCAAAATCATTTCTTTTTGCTTCAACTATGATAACTGTCGGTTTTTCCAGTACAGTCTTTCCCAGTACAGACTTTTCGGAAAAAATATAATCGGGTGTTCCGGAGAGAACATCATCGCAGGATATGCTTTTCTGAATCCAGAAAGAATATTTTGTATAATACTGTTTATATAATTCCCTCAGAATCGGTGAAATAACAATCTCACTGCGTGATGCCTCCGAACTGAATACATCAATATTTTCTTTATAAAATACGAAATCTTTCACAAAATTCTCTGACGGCTGTATTTCCGATGCTTTGATAAAAATATCTTCTTTATATTTTATGTTATACTTTTTTTGTACCTCACCGATATTTTTAAAGTCACTGAATGCCATATATCGCAACCTCCTTATTCGATTTATTTTTTTTCGAAAGCCTGACGCCGAATTCAGCGGCGGCGTCAGCCGTCCGTTGCGCCGACTGGTTATGCGGGATTTCTGTGTGTGATGCTTGTGCGGTACTTTTGTGCGTAATGTTCTGTGTGCGATGCTTTGTGTGTTTGCCCCGCATAATGACAGGAGTCCGCACAGAGCGTAGCACGTTGGCTTGTAGCCCATTGTTATGCCAATTGCTATTTATCATAACCCCTAATTTCGATACCTTCCTCTGTTTCAAAGATTGGCATTTCACCAAGTTCAGAAGCAATACTTTTTATCAAATCAACATCCTGCTTAACAAAATAACCAACTTTATCTTTGAAACGAAATTGTCTTGGTATTTTAATACTAAGAATCCATTTATATTCAAATGGTTGGAACCGACCGTCTGCAAATCGGGACTCAAGTAAATCTCTCTCACTCGGAAGAGGAAGATTTATGGTGTGTTCAGAGTCGATGAAAGACCATTCAGCCTGACGAATATTTATATCTGTTTTTGCTAATGCAAGAAAAAGTTTGCGCCATTTTGCATTGCTCATGCAGCTCACTGAAAAGTGCTTTGAATATTTTAAGAAATCATCTTCCATTTTTTATACGGGCATAACCGATGATTATCATCATCCTGTCATCATTTGAAAGTCAAGAAAAAAATGCTTCACGCTGTTTATCGCTGTAATGTCTGATATGAATTCGCTTTCAAACATTGTTTTTTGCAGAGACGCACAGCCGTGCGTCTCTGCGCCGCATATTTTTTTGACAGCGAATTCGTATGAGATAAGCGGCGAGCCGGACATTAACCTAATCAAACCTGAGTTCTTCGGGCCATTCTCTTTCATGCCCGTCCGCAGGTCCCTTTCTGCACGCGTCAATGACTACTCGGTTATCCCGGAAAATGATGTCGCGTCCCGGGTCTGCATTGTTAAAAAGTTTCCACAGTATCAGAGAGTTGTCCGCAAGGGCGATTTCTTTGTCAAACAGCAGGAAGATGTTAAAGTCATAAAGTTCCGGCATATCCAGCAGCAAATCAGCGAAATATTTCCCGTTTCTCTCCGCTGTCTTTTCTGCTGAAACAGCGAGAATGCGGTTTTTTCCTTCCGATTCAGGAAATAAATATCTGTAATCATACAGGTAAGGGGTGAGAGGTGAGAGGTGAGAGGTTTTTTGTTCCCCTGACCCCCTGGCCGGTTCGCCCTTAAATCTCTCCGTAAGGTCAATCCCGATTTTATTTCCGAAATTGGGAAAGGGCGAGGAATGATCCAGCACATCCAAAACGCCTTTTGCCAGCGTTATATCTGTCTCTATGTCAAATCTTGCGAGGAATGCTTTTATCACTTGTTCGGGCTGTTGCGGATTAATGTTTTTGTCAACCACGACAATTGCCTTGCAAAAACTCATCTGTCCCTGCCCCCAGAGACCGCTCATAATTTTTTGTGCATGTCCGGGAAATTCCTTTTCGATTGAGACAATGACGATATTGTGAAAAACGCCCTCCCACGGAAACCAGTAGTCTTTGATTTCAGGCATCACGGTCTGAAGCATGGGGAGAAAAACGCGCTCGGTGGCTTTTGCCAAGTAGCAGTCCTCCATCGGCGGCGGTCCCACTAACGTGGCGTTATAAATCGGGTTTTTGCGATGCGTTATTGCGGTAACATGAAAAACCGGATAATCGTCCGCCAGCGAGTAGTATCCGGTGTGATCCCCGAAAGGTCCTTCCCGGCGCAATTCATGCGGATCAACATAGCCCTCCAGCACAAATTCCGCTTCCGCAGGCACTTCCATATCTACAGCGAGACATTCCGGCGTGATACATTTCGCCATTAAAACCGGCTTGTTGCGGATGAAACCCGCCAGCAGCATTTCATCAATGCCTCGCGGCATGGGCGCGGTGGCAGCGTAAATCGTTGCCGGGTCTGCTCCTATCGCAACCGCAACCGGCATCCGCTTTCCTGCTTCACGGTATTCGTTGAAATAATGAGAGCCGTCTTTGTGAATATGCCAGTGCATTCCGGTCGTGTTTCTGTCAAAAATTTGCAGCCGGTACATGCCGACATTGCGCTTTCCGGTAAGCAGGCTTTTGGTAAATACCATCGGCAGCGTGACAAAGGGACCCGCATCTTTGGGCCAGCATTGCAGCACAGGAATTTTTGACAGATCAACCGCATCGCCGGTATGCACAACTTCCTGACACGGCGGCGTTTTTCCCCTGAAAGAACGGGGCGGAAATTTTGCAAGGCTCGCGGCAAGCGACAGCGTGTTCAGGGCTTCTTTCAGATTTTTCGGCGGATGGAAATCAATATATTTCCGTATCCGTTCTCCCAACTGATCCAGATGCTCTACACCCAGCGCCATGCAGATTCGCCGGGGACTTCCGAAAATATTCGTGACTACCGGAAACGCATAATCCTGTTCATCCTGTAAATCCCTTAAATCCTGTACATTTTTGAAAAACAGTGCCTTGCCGCCGTTGGGACGCTTGGATTCCCTGTCTGTGATTTTGCTGATTTCAAGACGGGGAGAAACCGGATGACTGATGTATTCAATCTCGCCTGCCAATCGAAGCGCAGCGATAAATTCTCTTAAATTTTGATATGATGTCATTTTGTTTTTATTTTTTTACCACGAAAGCACGAAAGCATTGAAAGCCACGAAATTGTTTTTCGTGGTTTTCGTGTTGGGTTCAGACAGTGTGCGGCATCTGCAAGGATTGTGTATAAGCAAGGATTACACAACGATCCCGAAATCCTTGCTTATACACAATCCTTGCAGATGCCCCCCAACACCGAACCCTGATTTAATCGCCTAAAGGATTTTCATAATTCTCCGACTCTTTTCAATACTTCATCAACAAATCGCCGGCTGTAATGAATGCCTCTGCGTATCATCTCATCCAAATAAGGTCTGACGTTTTTAATTTTTCCGCTCTCTTTTGCGTGTATCAGAATGCCGACGGAACCGGTAATAGATAATCCTATAGATTCAGCAACCTGACGACCGGCAAGTTCATCTATCAGCACAAGACAGCCCGGGTGTTCCAACGCCAAAACAATTACTTCCGCTTCACCACGGTCAAGGGTTGATAAAAGCAGGCGGACGCTGTGTTCGGATTTCACAGACCGGACACTGATCCACGCTTCTTTTGCCAAATCAACAGAGCCGGTTTTGCCGCATCCGTATTCTGTTATTTCACGTTCAACAGCGGCCGGAATGACCGGTTTTCCGACGATATCTTTCAATAAAGCGAGGTTGCCGATTCTGGCAAAAGCGATCAGCGGTGTAGAATTGCTGATAATCATTTTTTCAACTGTGCAATGCCTTTCAGATCACTCTCAAGAGCAGATTCATCATAATCGAAAATATCAATGCCTTTCCGAGCCAGTATATCCATAAAAGTCAGCCGGTTCAGACCGGCTAACTGGGCTGCTTTTCCCAGAGACAGTTTTTTTTCCCGGAAATAGCTTATCGCCGATATGATCCGCATATCCCTGCTCAGATCGAGAACTCCCAATTTCAATGATGCCAGCAAATCTTGCGGAATTTCAAAAGATACAGTCATATTAGCCATTTTCATACCTCTTTTTGACCTTGATTAAGACCCTGATTAAGACCCTGATTAAAGGATTAAAGGATTTTTCATGATTGCTGTTCAGCCGGTTGAAAATTCAAAAGTCAGAGAGGCTTGACACAAATCCTGCAAATCCTTTCATCAGGCGAATCAGGGTTCAGACAATTTACCGCAAATCCCTGCTTACACACAATCCTTGTAGATACGCCCGCCTTGAATGACTGCTTTCCACTGCCCCTGCGTTACCTCATACCGGCTGATATAAAAGGCTTTTGTAATTGTAACTTTATGGGAGGATTTATCGCCGCACTCGAGAAGTCCTTTTCCTGTATCCTCTCCGGACGAGCCTGTCGGAACCAATACAAATTCGGTAGTGGTGTAGAAGAGGTGATGAAGCCTGTTCCTGTCATTCTGAGCGCAGCGAATAATTTCTTGTTATAACAGAATATTATATAAAAAGAGACCCTTCGCTCCGCTCAGGGTGACATCTTCCCATCACCTATTCTATATCACTACCAATTCGTATTTTTTTTATTCGTAAACAAGTTGTGTCCATTCGTGGCTAATCATTCGTGGCTAAAAAAATTCATCAAAGAAAACTCCGATAAACAATATCACTGAAATCAGGCTGTTGACATGAAAAAATGCGATATTGATATGGCTCAGGTCCTCCGGCTTGACCAGCGAATGCTCAAAAATAAACAGTCCGCCGATGACAAACACGGCGCTCAGATAAATCATGCCCATGTCAAAGACAAAAAAGATTGACATGAAAAAGGCAAAGGAAAGCAAATGCACGATTTTAGCAATCAAAAGGGCATTTTTCACGCCGAATTTCACCGGCACGGAGAAAAGTCCTTCGTTCCGGTCAAAATCTGTGTCCTGACAGGCATAGAGAATGTCAAAGCCGGTGATATAGCTCATCAGCGCAAAGGAAAGCAGAAATGTCTGCCATGAGAAATCGTTGGCAATGGCTATCCACGCGCCCGCAGGCGCAAGGCTGATAGCAAATCCGAGATAAAGATGCGCCAGCCATGTAAACCGCTTGGTGCAGGAATAAGACAAAAGCACCGCAAGCACCGGAAATGAAAAATAAAAACAAAGTCTCCCGAGCATTGCCGAGGCAAAGACAAACAGGCTCGCGGAAAGCAGCACAAAGATTGCCGCCGCGTTTAAGGACAGCTTGCCAGCGGGGATTTCCCGGTTTGCCGTGCGGGGATTTTTGGCATCTATTTCGGCGTCGGCAATGCGGTTGAAGCCCATCGCGGCAGACCGTCCCCCGACCATTGCAAGCAGAATCCAGAAAATATCCCCAAATGTTATCGGATAATCGCGATGAACCAGTACCACTGCCGAGAGCGCAAAGGGAAGCGCAAAAACTGTATGGCTGAATTTCACCATTTTGCCGTAAGTCATAATTCGTTCAATCATAATAACCTTGTAACTGAGCTTTGCAATCTCATTCCTAAGATCCTCATCCGGATGAATGTAAAACGGGTTTGAAACCCGTTCTACGTTCCCGCACAGAGCATAGGAACAAGAAAATCCACCTTAATTTCTCTTTAAAAAGAAGAAATTCAGATGTTTAAATTACTCCCACACCCCGTCAATCTTTGTTCCGCAATAACTGCACTGACCGTTTTTGATCAGATTTTTCCGAATGCTGAATCCCCATCGCTCAATCAGCGTTTTGCCGCAGTTGTAACAGAAAGTATGCTCGCCGCTTTCGCCCGGAACATTGCCGATATACACATATCGCAGACCTGCTTTGATGCCGATGTCACGAGCGGTCATCAGGCTTTGCACCGATGTGGGCGGGCGGTCAGTGAGCCGGTATGTGGGATGAAAACGGCTGATATGCCAGGGTGTTTCAACTCCCAGCGAGTTGGCGATAAATGCCGCCGATTGCTCCAATTCTGTTTTATCGTCATTGAGACCCGGAATCAGCAATGTCGTGATTTCCACCAGAATCCCCAGCGATTTCATCAGTTTGAGGCTTTCTTTGACCGGCTCCAGCCTTGCCCCGCAAAGCTTTTTGTAAAATTCATCGCTGAAAGCTTTAAGGTCAACATTTGCCGCATCCAAATAAGGCGACAGTTTATGCAGCATTTCCGGCGTCATGTAGCCGTTGGTGACAAACACATTCCGAATGCCTTTTTCGCGGGCAAGTTTTGCGGTATCAAGCGCAAATTCAAAAAAAACCGTCGGCTCGGTGTAAGTATATGAAATGCTTTGGCAGTTTGCAGATTCAGCGGCTCGGACAATATCTTCCGGCGCAGTCAAATCGCCCATAATCAGTCCCTTGCGGTCAGAGGGCATCTGAGCAATATCGGCATTCTGACAGAAGCGGCATTTGAAATTGCATCCCACCGTAGCGATGGAATAAGACAGACTCCCCGGAAGCAGATGAAATAAGGGCTTTTTTTCAATGGGATCCACATGCCGGGCAATGACTTTGCCGTAAACCAGATTTTCCAGAAGTCCCGCTTGATTTTCCCGCACATTGCAGATACCCCGTGCGCCGTCTTTGATGAGACATCGGTGACTGCAAATATTGCATCTGACGCTTTTTCCTTCTAAATGCTCATAAAGATATGTTTCCATTTCCTGTTTCCTATTTTTGAACCACGAAGAACACGAAAATAACGAAATACACGAAATTTCAGTGTTTTTAGTCGCTTTCACGCTTTCACTCTGCTTTCTCTCCGGGATTATTGAAATCCAATATCCGTAATCCAACAAAATTTCATGCCCTTTTTCAGATGTAAATTCAGTAAGTTCAATCAGTCTGTCTTCATTATTCGGAATGCTTACATTAATCCAGATATGATCTGTGTCATCCGGGCTGCGGGTGATATTGATAAGTTCAATTTCAGGGAATCTGTCTTTAGCTATCTTAAAGAAATCATTAATCAATTCTTCCTGCTTAAAATTTATCATCTCAAATCTTTTTTATTAGAAATCTTTCCTATTTTTGAACCACG
>JAIFKL010000166.1 GCA_020049595.1 Desulfobacteraceae bacterium | reverse complement strand
GAATCGCTCCGAACTCCGCAGGAGTGAAATATATGATAAGTAACCGTTCACAAGTTTCCAAACATAATAATATTAAAAATACAACAAAATCAATATGATAAAATTTTTAATTCCGAAAAATATGTGAACGGTTACTTATGCCGCCCCTACGGGGCTTGTTCACGAGGCTGCAACCGAATGCTACAAATATGTCGCCCCTGCGGGGCTTGTGAATTAATACCGATTCGCTGTCAAAAACGGTGTTCTCCGTATCTGTTTTAAGCCGGGGCGCTTTACAATCTGAACTCCGTATCTGATTTCAGCCGGGCGCTTTTTAAGCGGTTTAAGCGATTTAAAAAATCGCTTTACGATCTAAAGCGATTTATCTGTTTTCAGCCGGGTGTTTTAAGCCGGGGCGCTTTACGGTCTGAAATTGAAAGCGAATCGGTATAAAAACCGGTGCCGGAAAACTCCCCCTCTCCCCTTCGGGGTGAGGGGAGCCTACGGACTCTCCTACTCTCCGATAAGTTCTTTCACCGCAGCCAGAAGATCATCCCGATTGACCGGTTTGACAAGGCTTCGGTTGACCCCGAATTTTTCCGCCATTGTCAGAAAAATTTCAGGTGTTTTCAGACGGCCGCCCCCGGAAATGGCGATAATTTTCAAATCAGGATATTTTCGCCGGAGTTCTATAATGGTTTCAATGCCTTCTTTTTCCGGCATTAAAATATCCGTAATAATCAGATCCGCAGGATTTTTACGGTGGAGCTGAAGACCGATGCCGCCGTCGGGCGCATCTTCAACTTCATATCCGGCGCGTTCCAATGTCATCCGAAGAAGAGAACGAATCTGTTCTTCATCATCAATAATAAGAATACGCTTCAAAATTTTTCTCCGTAAAACGATTTTCCAAATCGTTTCAGTAGGGTGGGCAGCGTTCTGCCGAGCGGCAGTTGAGCCTGTCGAAACTCACGCCGAAGTCAAGCTGCCCACCCTACTTTTTTTATTTTTTCTGCATCCAGTCCGGCAGAGCGCCGTCTTTGCTTTTAGTCGCGGCAGATGCACCCGAAGCTGAAGCCAGACCGAACTCAGCCGGATTCAGTTCCAATTCCGTGCAAATCTCTCTGACCACGCTTTTTTCCGCTTCGCTGAAGTCGCCGTCAGATGTGCCGACCGCACAGCACACCCGGACCAGCAGCCGGGCTTCTTCGGAATTTTTCTTGATCTTTCCGATGGTTCTGAGCGCCTCGGCTTTCCCGATCTGAAGATCAAACTCAAATCCTTTCACGATTTTTTCAAAAGTGTCAATGACTTCATTCATGTCAAAAACTTTTAATGACTCGTCTCTTTGGATAAAGCCTGCCATTTTTGCCTTTTCTTCGGGCTTGACGCTGCCGTCGGCAAATGCCACCATTGCACATCCTGCGACCGTAGCCTCCAAGAATTTTTTATTCTTAAACTTTTTAACGCCTTCTGAAAGACTTGTCGCCTGCTTTTCTGTCCATTTTTTTACATCGTCCAACATGCCCATTTTCTTACCTCCTGTTGTTGCGGATTTTATCCGGAGTGCCAAAATGAAATTTTGGCAAACAAACTGAAGCAAAAATTTCTATGGTGGGCAGCAAGCTGCCCACCCTACTTTGTCATCATATAATAAATATTTAAAATTGCAAGATATATCGTCAGCGGAAGTATCACCATGAATGCCTTTTTGTAAAACAGCAGATTTTGCGGCTGCGAAGCATTATCCGGCATATCTTCGTCCTTGTCAATCCCGGTTGAATTAAGGAAACGCTCAATCTCTCTTGCTTTTACCCGCTGCCCGTTTGACTTGAGAACATCGAGACTTTTTTTCAGCCTTGTAAAAGCCCTTCTGCGCTTGAAGGCGGCATCAAGTTTTCTGTCAGCATAGTCGGTCTTTATTTCCAGAAAAACATCGTAGGCGTCTTTTACCTCCCGATTGTCTTTTTCAGAAGCCGCGGCTTCACGCTGTTTTTCTTTCTCAATTTCTTTTTGAAGTTTTTCTGTACCCGTCTCAACCGTTGAGATAAAAAATTCTATCTGCTTTTTCCTGTCCTCATCGCCCGCGCTTTCAAAAATTTTTCTGTACCGCAGCAAGGCTTCTTTATAACTTACAAATTTTTCAATATTGGCAAGACGGCTTTGGGTGGATTTGTAATTCTGAAAAATCGTATTTGCCTGATCGAAAATAAATTCGGATGTTTTCCGGCTTTGCTGCGCCATGCTCTGAAACGCAAGACTGACCTCGTTTTTCATGCGGTTTACGACTTCCGCAATATAAATATCCTGACTGACTTCAGCGTATCGGGATTCTATTTTCTGCAAGGCAGCCCGCAGGTGACCCATCTCTCTGAGATATAAAATTGCCGCTTCTTCATCTGTAGAACGATTTTTCAAATCGTTTTTAAAGAGTTCCGAATCCGGTCTGTCTGCCGTTTTTCTGATTTCCGCGGCCTGTTCCGCAAGCCGCATCACCTCTTTTGCTTTTGCGTATTCATCATCAAACAGGCTTCTTTTGCGATAGACAATATGAATCAGTTCTTCATCTGCCAATGTATTTAAAGAGGCATTGAGCAGCACTTCAAGCCTGCCTTTTTTCCCGGCATAAATTTCAAATTCTTTTTTGCTCAGATCATCCGGCGAAAAATAAAGGTTCCCGCCTTCTCTGATTTGCAGATAGCATTTGAAAAAAAAAGGAATACTTGCGGCAATTCTTTCCTGCTGATGAATCTTGACGATTTCTCTGTTTCTTTCCTCTATGATTTCATCAGCTTTCAAAATATTCAGCTTTTTGAAGGTTTCGGAAAATCTGCCGTTGATCTCCGCTATGATGATTTTGTCTAATTCTTTTTCGATTTTCTGCGGTTCCATTTTATTTGAACCACGAAAGCACGAAAGGTACGAAAGCACGAAAAAGCTTATTTTAATAAGATGGTCGTGTTTTCGTGGTTAATTTTTCATGCGTTATTCGTGTTCATTCGTGTTCATTCGTGGCTAAAACTCAGCGGCAGTAAAGCCGTATCTTTCCCTGCATTCCGCAACCTGTTTCTGAAATTCACTGACTCTGAGATCGTGCCGGTTCATCAGCATATCGAGTTTTTTTCTCATGCTTCTCCCGCAGCCTTTTTTCAGCAGCTTTTCCAAAAGATTCCAGCCGTCTTTCAGTTCCCGGACGCCGGCGATGATTTTCTGTTTCCGCTGTTCAATCTCATTGCAGGAATCCTTAAAAAGATCATCGTGATATGCCTGGTGGGTATTCTTTATTTCATTTTTGTCGGAAGGAAGAAGCAGAACAGGCATTGCGGAGGAGCGTCTGGCAAGCCTTTCCTGAATAATGCCCAGCATGAAAGCTGTCTGTTGCAGACGCTCCGAATGACTTTTTACCAGATTCCGCATCTGCTCGGATTGCATGATAATATTTCGGATCATCTCTGTTTCATCTGAAATTTCCGAAACAAGCGTCTGCTGCTGCTGTTTTATCTTTCTGAAATACGGGAGAATTTTTTCGTCTGATTCAGGATGGCCGTTCCGCACAAATCGAAATTCCCCAAGATATTTCAGGAGCAGGGCGGCGCGTGAACAGATCGCGTCGGATTCCCGTTCAATCGCCTCAGCGATGTCATTCTGAGCGGAGCGAAGAATCCCGTCTTTTTCCTTATCAAGCGGAAATCGGGGTTTTCGGGAGAAACCGAGTTTTTTGAAAAAACTCAGTTTCTCATCTGTTTTCTTATCACTGTCCGGCGCATTCCATGCCTGTATGCAGCGGTCCACATCCGACACAAACTGATTTATATTAAAATTATTTATAGTTTCAGATAGTTGTCCTATTATCTCATTATCCATTTATTCACTTTTTATCCGCTTCATGCAGCACTCGGAGGCAAAAGCTTTTCCGTACCGCGGGTTGCAAGCTTTTCGATTTCCTGACGGTTGTCTTCGATTTGTTTCAGCCTTACTTCTTCATTTTTATGATAAGCAACTTCAGCTTCTTTCAGCGCGCTGTATTCCATTTCCCACTGAGGACTGGAAGAAATCTGATCCCCGATGAGCGCTGCGTATCTTCCCAGAACCCGGTTCCCGTCGTCAATGCTCTCCACAATCATAATCATGGACTGGGTGACTTTTGCCACACCGGAACAGATTTGCGAAACATTGTCAACCGCAATTTTCATGTGCGATGCGCCCTCTGCGAATTTGTCAACCATATTGACATGAATATCGCCCCGTTCCTTGAAATCGTGAATCAGCGTCCGGTAGCTTTTGAGCGCGCTCTGATATTTCACGCCCATATCAATATTGGTTTTATATTTGAGTTCCATTCCCTGACTTTCCCGCAGCGCCATTTCCAAATGATCCCTTATTTTTTCAACTTCCGCATAGCGTTCATGGATCGGGGACATATTTTCATGGATGGGAATAATTTCCCTAAGTTGTGTTTCAATCTCTTTGCTGTATTTTATCTGCGCGTCATAAGCCCGGCGGTCGCTGTGAATCTGGTCAGTGAAGGAGTCGCTGACCTGCGTCAGATTTTTTACAATGCTGTCAACCTCAATCACGGTTTCCCGCAAGCCCTCATTCAATCCTTTCAGACTGCGGATATAATCTTCAATCATACTTCTGAATTCGCCGACCAGCACTTCATCCGGGTTACGGGGCAGTTCTTTTCTGACAATCTCATAATCCGTATAGGTCTCCATCTGCTGCTTTTTCAGCCCAACCGACACCAGCATTTTGTCAAAAGCGTTGTATTCTGCGGGTCTCTGTTTTTGAACCGGCACTTTTTCTTCCACAATCTTTTTGGTACGTGAAGCAATAATTGCCTTGATCCCGTCTTCGATCACCTTGATCTCGTCCACGACTTTCTGAAGGCTTTCCGCTTTAAACGAATCAGATTGAACAGTCCGGCTGTAAGGTGTTGCCAGGTGACGGTATGCAGTTGAAGCCGCAGGTCGGCTCTGTGCGCCGTATTTGCTGATGATAGAATCTAATTTTTCATCCGCATTCATAAGACTTCCGCTTTCTGCGCGGTTATGATCTGTCATTTATTCTTCCCTCCCTGCTTTTTTTTATCGAAAAATATATAAAAGTATTATTTTGCCTTAATAACAGCCTGAGTGCAACACATTTTTTAAAAAAGCATCATAAGATTCAACTTTTTAATTTGTACTTTCAAATTTTTATCTGAACTTTTCCCTGCTCGGAAAGCGTATAAAAAATATAAATATGAGTTACGCACTTGAGACCTCACCCCGGCCCCCTCTCCGGCAAACCCCACCCCCTGCCCCTCCCCGAAGGGGAGGGGAGACACACCCCCTCTCCTTTGGAGAGGGGGCCGGGGGGTGAGGTGGGGGTGAGGTCTCAAGTGCGTAACTCCTGATAGTTTCCATATTACCTGAACGCTATATATTGCAAAAACTTTTCTTTGCTTTTGGGAAAAAATAACTTGAAACTTTTATAACACTGTGTTAGATGAGGCATCAATTTAATTCAGGTCTGTTCATTATATGACCTAATTTTGTGAAAGGATATACACGAGATGAATCTGAAAAACCCATTGCAGTTGGCTTACGGATTGGCTGTTGTTCTCCTGATTGTGGGCATCTTGAGCTATACAGCTTTTTCCGCGAAAGCCCCGGATGAACCTGTAAGGCTGATGTTCCAATGCAGCACGGGAAAAGTCCTGTTTGACCACAAAACACACACGGCAGAATCGGGCTACGGCATTGCCTGCACAGACTGTCACCATCACCCGGAAAACGCTGAAGACAAAACGTCATGCCGGGTCTGCCATGCCCTGCCGGAAGACGGCTCGACTCCCGCAGCCTGTCTGAACTGCCATGACGCGGATGAAGCCAAAGTCGAAAACATGCTGAACCAGTCAGATGCGGCTCATAAGCAGTGCATCGGCTGTCATAAGGAAAAAGGCTCAGGACCCGAAGACTGTAAGGCATGTCATGCAGCTTACAGTTTTTAACGACCCGATACCGGAAAACAGACCGGGGTTTAACCCTTCAGCTTTTCATCTGAAATTTCATTTCAGTACGCGGGAAGAGCGGTTGCAAAAATACAATTTTTGCACTCCGGATTCTGATTTCTATCAGAGACGCAGAACCGTTTTCAGTTAAAATTAAAAAATGGGCGCGTCTTTACTTTTAACAAATTTTCATAAGGTATCTTTTATGATGATTAAAAGATCATTTTTCGGTCTGGCAAAGCCCCGGTTTGCTTATGAATCCGCAAACCCGGCAAAGCCTGAAAAAATTTCCATGCCGAAAATCGTCACACTTTTTTGTAAAACGCCATACAGAGGAAACGGGCTGCTGGCTGTCGGAGAGAAAGTAAAAACCGGTCAGAAGGTTCTGCTTTACGGAGACAGCGACGCATACATCATTTCTTCTGTTACCGGAACGGTCTCATCTGTATCGTCTTATATCGGAGATTTCGGGAAATCTTACACAGCGATAACGATCAGCGCTTCCGCTCAGGAAGAAACAGAAGATGTTTTCGGAAAAGACCCGGCAGAGATCAGCCTTGAAAATGCCAAAAAATTTCTTGCATTTTCTCCCGGCGCTCCTGCATTGGAAGGCTTTTCCGAATCGGACAAATCAAAGATAAAAACTATCGTGGTCTGCGGCGTTGATACAGACCTGCTGATGTTCACGCAACAGTATGTGATGAAAAACCGCACAGAGGATATCAGCAAAGGAATCAGTATCCTGAAACACATCACCGGTGCCGAATCCGTTGTGATCGCCATACCCCGCGCCGATAATAGCGATTCCAAGCCCTGCGGCATGAAAAATGCGGGGGCAGTCGGCGGCGCTTCGGGCGCGGAAATCAGAGAAATCCGTTCCGAATATCCCGCAGCTTTGCCCCACATGATCGCAAAAGAGGTGCTGGGCAACGTGGTTACTGCCGGGAAAACTTGGGAAGAAATCGGGATAAGCTTTTTCAGCGCGGAAGCGGTTGCATCTGTGGGACAGGCTTTCAGGTCGGGCAGAGTCCCGGTAAACAAAGTGGTGACGCTCATTAAAAAAGATATGAGCAAAGTATTGGTTGAAGTCCGGCTCGGCACGCCCATCCGTGATATTTTCAACGCTTTTGACGTCACTTTGAATGAAAAAGACAGAATTATCATCGGCGGACCTCTGACCGGCGCTTCGGTTTACTCGGAAGATTTTCCGGTGCAGCCCGATACCGACGCGATTATGGTTCAGGACGCTGAAAGCATCTCGGCAGTTTCGGATTATCCCTGCATCAACTGCGGGGAATGCGTGCGGATTTGTCCGGTCAATGTGCCGGTCAACATGCTGGTGCGTTTCTGCGAGGCGGGGAAATATCAGGATGCGGCAGATATGTATGATCTGTATTCCTGTATCGGCTGCGGGCTGTGCAGTTTTGTCTGTGTGGCAAAAATACCGATTTTCCAATATATCCGTCTGGCAAAATATGAACTGGAGCGGATGCGTCTTGCCAATCTTGAATCGGAGGAGGCAGCGAATGCTTAATCAGAAAAAATTCATTGTTTCCCATGCGCCTTTCTGGCACAACGGGACCAGCATCAGCGAAAGAAGTTATCATACTGTACTGGCGGCATTTCCTGCCATCCTGCTGGGGCTGATTCAGTACGGTGCCCCGGCATTGGGAGTGATATGTCTTTCCATTTCTTCTGCCATGCTGTGGGAACTCGCGTTCAATAAAATATCCAAATGTCCTGTGACCCTTGGAGACGGCAACGCCATGGTCATCGGCGCGCTTTTTGCCATGCTTGCACCTGCGACCATGCCCTGGTGGTCGGTGATTATGGGGACCTTTGTCGCCATGATTATCGGCAAACACATTTACGGCGGTATCGGCGGAAATCCCCTGAATCCCGTAGCCCTCTCCGTTGCCATCCTGATGCTGTCATGGAAAGGCGTTTTTGATTTTAACGAGGCATACAGACATTATGAACTGGGATTTTCCATGGCATATCCGCTGGCGGCTGTGAAAAACTTCGGCGTATCCGCGATCAGCGATTTCAATGCCAAAGACCTGCTCATGGGCAAACAGGTCGGCGGCATCGGCTCCGGCTTCGGGCTGGCACTGATTGTCGGCGGAATTTACCTGATGTTCAGGGGATTTATCCGATGGGAAATCTCCCTTTCCTTTCTGTTCGGCGTCGGATTGACAGCAATGATGTTCAATGCTTCTGACCCCGTGCGCTATGCCGGCGCGGGCTTCCATCTCCTGACCGGCTATACGCTGGTTGCCGCATTTTTTCTTGTTCCCGAAGATTCATCCTCGCCGGTCAATCTTATCCCCATGCTGATTTTCGGACTGAGCGCGGGCGTGCTGACGGTTCTTATCAGAAACATCGGGGCTTATGTGGACGGCACGATTTTTGCCATCCTGTTTATGAATATTGTCAATCCGCTTTTGGACAAAATCCGGCCCAAAGCGATTGGAAAGGCGGCATAATATGCGTGACATGATAAAGATGGTGGTGGTGCTTACACTTCTCAACGCGTTTTCCGGCGGACTGCTCGCTGCTGTCCGCGTGGGAACCATGGAGAAGATTCAGTATCAGCAACTGCAATTCATCAAAGGACCGGCAATCAAAGACATTCTCAAAGGCTGCTCCAACGACCCGCTGGTGGACCGGTTTGCCGTAAAAGACGGAGATGTTGAACGCAGCTTTTATGTGGGCGTGTTTGAGGGAAAACCCAAAGTCGTGGCTTTTGAAAGCGCGGGAAAAGGCTTCGGCGGCGAACTCGGACTCATGGTCGGCGTCAATCTGGAAGATGACAAACTTGTGGGCGTGGGCGTCACCACACACAAAGAAACTCCGGGATTAGGTTCCAAAGCAAAAACAGATGTGAAATTCGGAGCGCAGTTCAAAGGGATGGTATTGAAAGATGAGGTCAAAGTCGCGGCGGACGGCGGAAAAATCAATGCCATCTCCGGCGCGACCGTCACCTCCAGAGGCGTATGCGTGGGTGTAACCCAAGCCGGCGCTGTTTACGGGCGTCTTAAAGCTCAGATTGCGGAAGAAGTCAAAAAGTTCGGCAAATAACATCTGAGCCGCAAGCGTGAGCGAGCGGGTCCATTTTTTTTGATAAAAGGCGCCGGCTGAAATCAGACATAAAATATAGGCAGTAAAACAGACCGGTCGCTAACGCTCCCTGCTCTGAAATGGGCGTTTTAATAAAATAAAGATCGGGCTGAAGACTGAAGAAAATCTTCAATCTTCAGCAAGGAGAAACATAATGGCAAAAACACTTGTTCAGGAATTTACCAAAGGCTTGTGGGATGAAATTCCGCCGTTCCGTCTGGTGCTGGGAATCTGTCCCGCGCTCGCGGTCAGCAAAGCTGTCGAGGACGGTCTGGGCATGGGCATCGCGCTGACCTTTGTGCTGGTATGCTCGAATATTCTGATTTCCGCTCTCCGCAAAATTATTCCCTCTGCGGTGAGAATCGCGTGTTTTATCGTGGTGGTCGCCACCTTTGTTATCGTGGTGGAACTGGTGATGCAGGCTTATACTTATGCGCTTTTTCTCAAACTCGGCATCTTCATCCCGCTGATCGTCGTCAACTGTATCCCGCTGGGACGCGCCGAAGCTTTCGCCTATAAACAGGGAATTGTGCGGTCTTTTGCAGACGGATTGGGACTGGGACTCGGATACACCCTCGCCCTGGTCGCGCTGGCAGGGGTGCGGGAAGTGTTCGGAAACGGCACATTTCTGGGAATGCCGGTATTCGGTCCTTCGTTCCAGCCTTTTTCCTTTCTGGTTCTCGCGCCGGGTGCCTTTGTCTGTCTGGGACTGATGCTGAGTATTATGAACCTTGCCAAAAAATAGACTTTCAAAACTGAGGTAAAACGATTTAAAACGATTTAAAAAATCGTTTTACAACTGAAGTTAAACGATTTTCCAAATCGTTTCAAATTAAAAAATCGTTTTACAA